>DASXRH010000430.1:0-3542 GCA_036506715.1 Acidimicrobiales bacterium | reverse complement strand
GGCTGGCCGACGACCACCGCCGGGCCCGGCGCCTGGCCGAGGCCGTGGCCGCCCGCTGGCCCGCCGCCGGCTGCGACCCGGCCGAGGTCCACACCAACGTGGTGCTGTTCCGCCACGACGACCCGGCCAAGCTGCTGGCGGCCCTGGCGGAGCGGGGGGTAGGTGCGGTGACGCTCGGCCCGGGGCTGGTGCGACTGATGACCCACGCCGGCATCGACGACGACGCCCTCGACCGAGCGATCGGCGCGCTGGCGGACGCCCCGTGAGCGAGCGCATCGAGCGAACCATGGGCACAGTGCCGTACTCGGGCCGGGTGAGCGAGCGCAGCGAGCGAACCGTGGGCACGGTGCCGTACTCGGCCCGCAGGGCCGATCGCTCATTCCGCGCATCCCGAAGGGTGCGCCCGTGAGCGCTCTGGTGACCGACGTCCCCGCCCGGGCCCTGGCCGTCTACGCCCACCCCGACGACCCCGAGGTCGCCTGCGGGGCGACGCTGGCCCACTGGGCGGCCGCCGGGTCCGAGGTCCGGCTGGTGGTGGTCAACGCCGGCGACAAGGGCTCGGCCGACCCGGCCACCGACCCCGCGGCGCTGTCCGAGCGGCGGGCCGCCGAGGTCCACGCCGCCGCCGGGGTACTGGGCCTGGCCGGGGTCGACCTGCTGGGCCTGCCCGACGGCGAGGCCGTCAACGACCTGGCCCTGCGGGGCCGGCTGGTCGGCCTGGTCCGGCACCACCGGCCCGAGGTGGTCGTGTGCCCCGACCCCACGGCCGTGTTCTTCGGCGACAGCTACGTCAACCACCGCGACCACCGCGAGGTCGGCTGGGCCGTCCTCGACGCGGTGGCCCCCGCCGCGGCCAGCCCGCTCTACTTCCCGGACGCCGGCCCGCCCCACCAGGTGGGGGCGCTGCTGCTGTCGGGCTCGCTCGAGGCCGACGCCTGGGTCGACGTCGCGGGTGCGGTCGAGGCCAAGATCGCCGCCGTCGCCTGCCACGAGTCCCGGGTGGGCGGCGACCCGGCCCTGGTGGCCGAGCTGCTGCGGGCCCGCATCGCCGAGACCGGCGCCCAGGCCGGGGTGGACCACGCGGAGAGCTTTCGCCGGCTGCGCTTCGGCTGAGGCCGACCCGGGTCAGTCGTCGCGGGCGGGTTGGCGGTGCTGGACCGTGCGCCACTCGCCCATGGCCCGCAGCGCGAGGACGGCCACCACCGCCACGCCGCCGGCGCCGATCACCGCGCCGGCCAGGCCCACCAGCCCGGCGGCGACCGCGCAGTCGCCATCGCACTGGAGGTCGACGAAGGCCCAGCCGATCAGCCCTCCGCAGATGCCGCCCACCAGGATCGACACGAAGGCGGCGATGCGGGCGCCGAGCGGCGGCAGTGCGTTGGGGGCGTACTCGCCGGCGGGGGGCTCGCCGGCACCGTTGCCGGTGGGGATGTCGGCCATCGGCCGCTCATCGTAGGGCGGTCAGCTCCTCACCCCCGCCGGAGGGTCGCCACCGTGCCGCCGCTGGCCCGCACCAGGTCGTCGGGGCGGACGGCGAACACGTGGCGGGGGGTGCCGGCGGCCGCCCACAGCACCTCGTAGCCCAGCAGGTCCTCGTCGACGAAGGTGGCCAGCGCCCGGGCGTGCGCGAACGGGGGCACGCCGCCGATCGGGTAGCCGGTGGCGTCCCGCACGGCGGCGGCGTCGGCCCGGCCCACGGGTGCACCGGGCCGGCCGGCGGCGGAGGCCAGGCGGGCCTCGTCGAGCCGGTTGGGCCCGCTGACGAGCGCCACCACCACCTCGCCGTCGACGGTGAAGATCAGCGACTTCACGATCTGGCCGACGTCCACCCCGATGGCCGAGGCGGCGTCGTCGGCGGTGCGGGTGCCCTCGGGGAACTCGCGGATCTCGACGTCGAGCCCCGCCTCGGCGGCGGCGGCCGCCACGGCGCGGGCGTTGGCGTGCAGGTCGGTCTCGGCCTCGTCGTGATCCACGTGCGCAGGGTGCCACACTGGATCGATGCGCGAGTGGCTGGTCGGGGGCGGTCTCATCCTGAGCGACGACGGCCTCCTGCTCGTGCGCAACCGGCGCCGCAACGGCGCCCACGACTGGAGCACCCCCGGCGGGGTCATCGACGCGGGCGAGACCGTGGTGGCCGGTCTCACGCGCGAGGTCGAGGAGGAGACCGGCCTGGTCGTCGCGGCCTGGCGGGGCCCCGTGTACGAGGTCGACGTCGAGGCGCCCGGCCTCGGTTGGCACCTGCGGGTCGAGGCCCACCTGGCGCTCGACGTCAGCGGCGAGGTCCGGGTCGACGACCCCGACGGCATCGTGGTCGACGCCGCCTACGTCGACCCGGCCGCGTGCGACGACCACCTGGCCGGCGGCCACCCGTGGGTGGCCGAGCCGCTGGCGGCCTGGTTGGCCGAGCGGTGGGACGAGCCCCGCCGCTTCACCTTCCGGCTCAAGGGCGACAACCCCGCCGAGGTGGTCGTCACCCGGGGGTGACGCGGCCCATGGCCGAGCTCGAGCGCACCATCCTCCACGTCGACATGGACGCGTTCTTCGTGTCGGTCGAGCTGGTGCGCCACCCCGAGCTGCGGGGTCGGCCGGTGGTGGTGGGCGGCACCGGCCAGCGGGGGGTGGTCGCCGCCGCCAGCTACGAGGCTCGGGCGTACGGCGTGTTCTCGGCCATGCCCTCGGCCCAGGCCCGGCGCCTGTGCCCGGCGGCGGTGTTCCTGCCCGGCGACCACGACCACTACGCCGAGGTCAGCGAGCGGGTCATGGCGCTGTTCCGCGAGCGCACCCCGCTGGTCGAGCCCCTCAGCCTGGACGAGGCCTTCCTCGACGTCACCGGCGCCCGCCGGGCCCTGGGCGACGGTGCGGCCATCGGCCACGGGCTGCGGACCGAGGTGCTCGAGCGCGAGGGCCTGACGTGCTCGGTGGGGGTGGCGGCCACGAAGATGGTGGCCAAGCTGGCGTCCGAGGCGGCCAAGCCCCGGGCCACACCGTCCGGCCCCGAGCCCGGCTCCGGGGTGTTCGTGGTGCCGGCGGGCACCGAGCGCGACTTCCTACGGCCGCTGCCGGCGCGGGCCCTGTGGGGCGTGGGGCCCGCCACCCTGGCCCGGCTCGAGCGGCTGGGCGTCCGCACCGTGGGCGACATCGCCGACCTGCCCGAGCTCACGGTGGTGGGCGCGCTCGGCACCGCCAACGGCCGGCACCTGCACCGGCTGGCCCGGGGCGTCGACCCCCGCCCCGTCGAGCCCGACCAGAAGCTGCGCTCGATCGGCCACGAGGAGACCTTCGCCCACGACCACCACGAGGCCGACACGCTCGGCCGCGAGGTGGTGCGCATGGCCGACGGGGTGGCCGGCCGGCTGCGCCGGTCGGGGTTCACGGCCCGCACCGTGACGCTCAAGGTCCGCTTCGGCGACTTCCGCACGGTGACCCGCTCGACCACGCTGGCCACGCCGGTCGACGAGGGTCCGGTGATCGCCCGCCACGCCCGTGCCCTGCTGGCCGCGATCGACCCGACGCCGGGGGTCCGGCTGCTGGGCGTGACCGTG
>DASXRH010000429.1:0-13190 GCA_036506715.1 Acidimicrobiales bacterium | reverse complement strand
GGCCGACGCTGCCCGCATCATGCGCATCCGTCCCGCCACCGTCCGGGTGCTCGTGAGCCAGGCGCGCAGCGTCCTGGTCCGCCCGCCCCGGGCGGCTGCGGGGCCCGGAGCGTGAGCGACGACGACCATGAGTTGCGCTCTCGCCTCGAACGCCTCGCATCGTCCGCCGGCGATCCCCCCGAGCACGGGCTCGAACGGATCGCCGCTCGCCGGCACCGCCGGCTGCACCGCCGCCGTGGAGCTGTCGCCACGGCGGCGGTGCTGGCGGTCCTGATCGCCACCCTGCCGCTGCTCACCAGCAGGCGCAGCGACCACGACACGGTGACGGCCTCCGAGTCGGTCACCCCCGCCGGCGTCCCCGTCGAGGTGCCGAACACGATCGAGGTCCGGTGCGAGCCCACGGGCATCGTGGTGCCGGTGGCGTCCGTGCGACCCCAGCGCGACGGCCTCCACATCCGGGTGGTCAACTCGCTGCCCGGGCCGACCAGCGTGGCCGTGGGCGACACCACGGGCTGGTCGTCCGGCCCGATCACCGTGGAGACCGGCATGGAGGACGTGCGGGTGCCCGTACCCCCCGGGGTGCTGTCGATCGGCTGCGACATCGCCGGCGTCCAGGACCGGCGGCAGGTGAACCTGGTCGACACCCCCGGCTACTACGAGACGCCCACGCTGGCCTGCGACGAGGGCGAGCAGGTCGTGGTCAACAACCTGCCCATCGAGCCGGCCACCGCGTCGATCACCGACGCCGTCCGGGTTGGCCTGGCCGCCTACGACCCGTCCGGCGACGGGCTGACCGCCCCCCGGGGCTACCCCTCGGCCCGGCTGGGCGACCCGACCGACGACCCGGTGGTGGCCGTGACCCGCGACCACGACGTCGTGGCGTTCGCCCACGTGCGGGGGGCCGGCGGATCGACCTCGGCACCGTGGACCACGATCGTCAAGCTCCAGGCATGTTCGACCCGGTTCGCCCCCGACGCGTCGGCCGCGGCCACGACCACCACGACGACCACCCCCGCGGGACCGTCGCCGCCCGCCTGAGCCGGCGGCCGCCCTGCCGCCGGTCCGCGTAACCCCGCGACGGTCTCAGCCGTAGATGTCGTCGATGCGGTCGGCGTACTTGGCCAGGATGCTGCGCCGCTTGAGCTTGGACGTCGGGGTGAGCTCGTCACCGTCGGGCAGCCACTCGTCGGCCAGCACCGCCACCTTCTTCACCCGCTCGACGTTGCTGAACCGCGCCATCACCTCGTCGACGGCCCGCTGCAGCTCGGCCTGCGCCTGGGGGTCGGCGGCCAGCTCGGCCAGCGAGGCGGCCTCGATGCCACGGGCCGCGAACCAGCCGGGCCCCACCTCGGGATCGACCACGATGAGCGCCGAGACGAAGGGCCGCTGGTCGCCGACCGCGCAGGCCTGCCCCACGGCGGGAATGGTCTTGAGGGCGGCCTCGAGGTTGGCGGGGCTGATGTTCTTGCCCCCGGCGGTGATGATCAGCTCCTTCTTGCGATCCACGATGCGCAGGTAGCGGTCGTCGTCGAACACGCCGATGTCGCCCGAGTGGAAGGTGCCGTCGGCGTCGAGGGCGTCGGCGGTCTTGGCCGGGTCGTCCAGGTAGCCGGCGAACACGTTGCCGCCGCGGCAGCACACCTCGCCGTCGTCGGCCAGGAACACCTCGACACCCGGGAACGGGCGCCCGACCGTGCCCACCCGCACGGCGTAGGGGTCCCAGGTCATGGGGCCGGTGGTCTCGGACAGGCCGTAGATCTCGGACATGGGCACGCCGATCGCCCGGTACCACCGGATCAGCTCCGGCGGGATCGGCGCCGCCCCGGTGACCGCGAACTGGACCGCGTCGAGCCCGATCAACTGGCGCATCGGCCGGAACGCGACCTCGTCGAGGAACGCCCACGTCCGCTCGTCCTCGTCGCTGGCCGTGCCGTCGGTGCGCCGCTCGGCGATGGGCGCTGCGGTGGCCACCGCCTCGTCGAACCGGTCCTTGGCCACCGGGTCGGAGGCCAGCGCCGCCTGCACGCCGGCATGGATCTTCTCCCACACCCGGGGCACCCCGAACATCGTCTGGGGACGGACCTCGCGGGCGTACTGGCCGATCCGGGACGGCTCGGGGCAGGTGGTGACCTCGAAGCCGCCCAGGCAGGCCAGGTAGTAGCCGGACATCCGCTCGGCGATGTGGGCCATGGGCAGGTAGGAGATGGCCCGGAACCCGGCGGGATCGATGCCCAGCATGTCGAGGTAGCCCTGTGCGGTCCACACCACATTGCGATGCGTGATCATCACGCCCTTCGGCGGGCCCGTCGTGCCCGAGGTGTAGATGACGGTGGCCAGCATGTCGGGGCTGAGGGCGGCGGCCGCTGCCCCGAGGTCGAGGGGCTCGACGCCCTCGGTCAGGATCGACCCGGGCAGCAGCCCGCCGTCGGAGGGGGCGTCCGCCACGTGGGACAGCACCACGATGTGCGCGATGGCGTCGAGCTCGTCCCGCACGGCCAGGAACCGCTCGGCGAAGCCGAGGTCCTCGACCACCGCCAGGGTGGCCCCGCAGTGGCCGGCCAGGTAGGCGACCTGCTCCGGCGACGACGAGTTGTAGATCGACACCGGGGTGGCGCCGCAGCAGACGATGGCCATGTCGATGACGTGGAACTCGGGGATGTTCCGCATCATGAGCACCACCCGGTCGCCCGGTCCGACCCCCAGCGCCCGCAGCCCGGCGGCGGTGCGGGCCACCCGGTCGGCCATGCCGGCGTAGGTGAGCTCCACCCAGCCGTCGCCGTCCTTCGACCGCAGCGCCACCAGGTCGCCGTGGGTGGCGACCGTGGCCAGCCAACGGCTGGCGATGGTCTGCCCCTCGACCTCGGCGTCGATGACGCTGGCGGGGGTCTCGTGCGTGGCTGTCTGCACCGTCGTGCTCCCTGCTCGTCGGGTGACGCCCGCTCACGGTAGGGCGTCGGGCCGCATGGATGCTCGGGGTGGTCTGGTTGCGCCCACGGGTGGGCCTCGGCAGACTGGCTTGACCGAACGGTCAAGTGAGGAGCACACCCCCATGCCCACCGCGGTCATCGTCGATGCCGTCCGTACCGCCGGCGGCAAGCGCAACGGCAAGCTGTCCGGGTGGCACCCGGCCGACCTGGCGGCCGAGACGCTCGGCGCCCTGGTCGAGCGGAACAACCTGGACCCGGCCCTGGTCGAGGACGTGATCATGGGCTGTGTCATGCAGGCGGGCGCCCAGTCCGTCAACGTGGCCCGCAACGCCGTGCTGGCCGCCGGCTGGCCCGAGGAGGTGCCCGGCACCACCATCGACCGCCAGTGCGGCTCGTCCCAGCAGGCCGCCCACTTCGCCGCCCAGGCCGTGATCGCCGGCGTCCATGACATCGTGGTGGCCGCCGGGGTCGAGGTCATGAGCCAGGTGCCGATGGGCGCCTCCATCGGTGACGGCAAGTTCGGCTTCCCGTTCGGTCCCAAGGTCGGTGCCCGCTACGCCGACCTCGGCGGCCTCGTGCCCCAGGGCGAGTCGGCCGAGCGCATCGCGGAGAAGTGGGGCCTCACCCGCGAGCAGCTCGACGCCTTCTCGGCCGAGAGCCAGCGGCGGGCCGCCCAGGCCACCGCCGAGGGCCGGTTCGACAACGAGATCGTCGCTGTCCGCTCGATCCACCGCGACAAGGAGACCGGGGCGATCAGCGAGTCCGACGAGCTGGTCACGGCCGACGAGGGCATCCGCCCCGACACCACGGTCGACACGCTGGCCAAGCTCAAGCCGGCCTTCCGGCCCGACGGCAAGATCACGGCCGGCAACTCCAGCCAGATCACCGACGGCGCCTCCGCCGCCCTGATCATGACCGAGGAGAAGGCCAACGAGCTGGGGCTGACCCCCCGGGCCCGGTTCCACAGCTTCGCCCTGGCCGGCGTCGACCCGATCATGATGCTGACGGGCCCCATCCCCGCCACCCACAAGGTGCTGGCCAAGTCGGGCCTGTCCATCGACGACATCGACCTGTTCGAGGTCAACGAGGCCTTCGCCCCCGTGCTGCTGGCCTGGGAGATCGAGACCGGCGCCGACATGGCCAAGACCAACGTCAACGGCGGCGCCATCGCCCTCGGCCACCCGCTCGGCGCCTCGGGCACCAAGCTGCTGGCCACCCTGGTCAACGAGCTCGAGCGCACCGGCGGCCGCTACGGCCTGCAGACGATGTGCGAGGGCGGCGGCATGGCCAACGCCACCATCATCGAGCGCCTGGGCTGACCAGGGCCTGAACCGGACATGCTTCCGGCCGGCCGTCGAGGGGGGCCGGCCGGCGGGGACCGGCCATAGCGGGAGAACTGGGAGGGGACATGAGGGTGGATGGGCGCGCACGCCGCACCCGTGGCGCGGCCCGGCGGTGCGGCGCCCTGCTGGTCGTGCTGGCGCTGGCGGTGACCAGCGCCGCCTGCCGGGTGCCCGGGCCCGAGGGCGGCCAACCCCGGGACGACGGGTTCGCCCGCCTGCGCCGGGGCACCACCGAGGCACCGTGGACCGTGCGGCCGGGGGTCGAGCAGGTCACGGTGACCGGCGCCGCCCCCGGCGAGCCGCTCACCCTCTACGGCTCGGGCCGGCGCAAGCTGCTGACCCTGCTGGCCGACGACCAGGGCCAGGCCCACTTCGCCTACCTGCCGCCCGAGCACACCACCCTGCAGTCGGGCGCCGGCCTCGACTACAGCCAGCTCGACGTCACCCGGGGCGGCACCGTCGAGCCGGGCCGCTACGTCGTCCTCGACGACAGCGCCGACCCCCGCCTGGCCTCCGACGTCCTCGCCGTCCCCGCCCGCGACGACGTGCCCGACACGTCGCTGTACGAGCGCCAGGCGCTGACCGGGGCCAACCTCGACATCCTCGGCAACGTGGTGCCGGGGTCGTCGCTCGAGGACGGGTTCCAGTACCTCGAGATGCGCGACGGCGTCCTGCTCAGCGCCATGGTCCGCTTCCCCGACCGGAACGTCTACGGCCCCGGGCCCTGGCCCACCGTGGTGGAGTACTCGGGCTACGGGCCGTCCAACCCGGCCTCCGAGGAGGCGGGGTCACGCATCGCCCGCGCGCTCGGCTACGCCACGGTCGACGTCAACCTGCGGGGCAGCGGCTGCTCGGGCGGCGTCTTCGACGTGTTCAACCCTGCCCAGATGGCCGACGGCTACGACACCATCGAGATCGTGGCCCGCCAGCCCTGGGTCCTCGGGGGCAAGGTGGGCATGGTCGGCCTGTCCTACTCGGGCATCACCCAGCTGTACACGGCCACCACCAACCCACCGCACCTGGCCGCCATCACCCCCCAGTCGGTCATCGCCGACCCGTGGATGGAGGCGTGGCCCGGCGGCATCTACAACTCGGGCTTCACCCAGCAGTGGATCAAGGCGCGCGACGCCGAGACCACGCCGGGCGGCACCAACTGGGTGACGCAGCGCATCGCCGCCGGCGACGCCACCTGCGCCGCCAACATGCCGCTGCGCAACCAGAACCCCGGCTTCGAGAACCTGGCCCACAGCCTGACCACCTACACCGCGTCGGCCGCCGCCCGCGACCTGCGCGAGCTGGTGCGGACGATCAGGGCGCCGGTGTTCCTGTCGGGCGCGTTCCAGGACGAGCAGACCGGCCCCCAGTTCCAGGAGATGGCCGACCACTTCGACAGCACCAGCCTGCTGCGGGTCAACCTGTGGAACGGCCGCCACCCCGACGGCTATGGCCCGGCCAACATCATGCGCTGGTTCGAGTTCCTCGAGCTGTACGTGGCCGACCGGGTGCCGGTGCTCAACCCGCTGCTGCGGGCGGCGCTGCCGGGGATCCTGGCCGACCAGTTCGACGTCGACGACGTCCAGCTGGAGCCCGACCGCTTCGCCGGCTACGCGGGCGACCTCGACGGGGCCCGAGCCGCCTACGAGGCCGAGAAGCCGGTGCGGGTCCAGTTCGAGAGCGGCCTCGGCCGCGACGAGGTGGGCGAGCCGGGCGGCACGTTCGAGCAGAGCTTCGACTCGTGGCCCGCCCCCGAGTCGCACGCCGCCACCTGGTACCTGGGCGCCGACGGGACCCTCGGCGCCGACCGGGCGGGCCGGGGGGCCGAGGGGGCCGACGCCTTCCGGTTCGACGCCGACGCCGGCGGGTCGACTCTGTTCGGCGGCACCGGCGACTACCCGCTGCTGGCCCGGGTGTGGGACGTCGACTGGACCCGCTACGACCCGGGCGAGGAGCTGTCGTACCTGACCGCCCCGTTCGCCGCCGACACGGTGTTCGCCGGCCCCGGCTACGCCGACCTGTACGTGGCGGCGGACGCCACCGACGTCCACGTGCAGGTCACGGTGTCGGAGGTGCGGCCCGACGGCACCGAGTCGCTGCTCCAGAACGGCTGGCTCGACCTTGCCCACCGGGCCGAGGACCGCAGCCGGGAGGAGGGCTTGGAGATCGTCCACCCCTTCACCGCCCGGGCGCTGAAACCGCTGGAGCCCAACACGTTCGTGGAGGCCCGGGTCGAGATCCCGGCCTTCGCCGCCCCGGTGCGGGCCGGGTCCCGCCTGCGGTTGTCGGTGGCGACCCCGGGCCGCAACGACGCCACCTGGGAGTTCGAGAACCCCGACTACGGCGGTGCGATCCCGACCATCACCGTGGCCCGCACCCGGGCCATGCCGTCGGCGCTGGTGCTGTCGACCGTCGACGGGCTGACCGTGCCGCCCGCCCCCTACGACCCGATGCCCTGCCCGGGCCTGCGGGGCCAGGCGTGCCGGCCGTTCGTGGCCACCGGGAACCTTCCGGGCACGCTCCCGGGCTAGCGACCGAGCGGTCGCTCCTCGAACCGGCGCGCGTTCGCTGCGCTCGGCGCAGGATGCGCGCGCCAGTTCGAGCGCGGAGTCACGCCGGCGCCGGCCACCCCTACGATGACGGCGTGCGCCGGCCGTCGATCTCGTGGGGGACCATCGTCGTCCTCGTGGTGACCGGCCTCATCGCGTGGCTGGTGACCCGGGCCAGCCCGCTGGCGGTGGTCGTCGCCGTCCTGGCCGGCTACCTCATCATCAAGGTCGGCTTCGGCGTGATGTCGGGCCTGGCCACGCCGCTGCCGCCGCCCCCGCCGCCGGGCGAGCTGCGCAAGGTCCGCCTGACCTACCGGTGCTCGATCTGCGGCACCGAGGTGCGCATGACCAGCGCCAACGACGAGGTGCCCGACCCGCCCCGGCACTGCCAGGAGGACATGGACCTCGTGGCGCCCATCGACGGCTGAGGGCCGCGGCGCTACGACGCGTCCTGCACCGTTCGCTCCCCGTACCGCCGGCAGGCACTTTCCCACAACCTGTGGACAAGGTTGGGGAGAGTAACAGCGATGTAACTTCGGACGTCTGGCCTTCACCTGAACCGGGTAAACGCCGGCGACCAGGTGACATCTCGGACAACGGTGGGTTGCCCACGGTCCGCAGGGGTCGGGGATGCCGCCGAACGACGGCCGACCCTGGCGCGCCGGGTGGCTACCGGTACTGGGTGGCGACGATGATGCCACCGCAGATCGAGGCCAGGCCGACGCCCAGGTACGCGTTGCTGACCCCGCCGGGCAGCAGGCCCAGGTAGTTGAGGAAGATCACCACCAGGCCGAGGCCCAGCAGGCCGAACATCAGCACCGGCACCCACATGGGGCTGACCTTGACCTCGCGGGGGACCGGCGGGGTGTAGCGCGTCGACTGCTGCGGCCGGGACCGGTCGGAGCCCCCACCCTTGGGAGTGACCCGACCTCCGGGAACGTGCCGCTTGGCTGGCTTGGCCATGGGGGCGCAGGTTAGACCGCGCCACGCATCGGGTAGGAGCCGACCGCGCCCGGCGACCGGTCGGTCGCATCCGCACCGGAGGGTTGAGAGACTGGAGGGGAGTGACGACCGTCCTGGCCGCCGTCGACATCGGCACCAACTCCGTACACCTCGTCGTGGCCCGGGTGGGCGAGAACACCATCGAGGTCCTCGAGCGCGAGCGCGAGATGGTCCGCCTGGGGTCGTCGGCCGGCGACATGAAGCACCTGACCCCGGCCGCCATCAACCGCGGCATCGAGGCCCTGGTCCGTTTCAAGCAGGTGGCGGCCATCCACGGGGCGTCCATGCGGGCCGTGGCCACCTCGGCCGTGCGCGAGGCCGCCAACCGGGCCGTGTTCATCGACCGGGCCCGGGCCGAGGGCATCGAGGTCGAGGTCATCTCGGGATTCGAGGAGGCCCGGCTCATCCACCTGGGCGTGCTCCAGGCCGTCCCCGTGTTCGACCGCCAGGTGCTTGTCTGCGACATCGGCGGCGGCTCGACCGAGCTGGTGGTCGGCATCCGCGGCGAGATCCTCACCGCCCGCAGCCTCAAACTCGGCGCCATCCGCCTCAGCCGCCGCTACTTCGCCCGCCCCAAGGTCTCCGCGGGGGCGGTGGAGGCGTGCCGGCGCGACGTCCGGGCGGTGCTGGCGCCGGCCGTGCGCGAGATCCGCCGGGCCGGCTTCGACGTGGCGGTGGGGTCGTCGGGCACCATCGCCGCCGTGTGCGCCATGGCGGCCGCCCGCACCGAGGCCGGCGTGCCCCGCACGCTCAACAACTACACGGTCACCCGCGACGAGATCGACGCGGTGGTGCGCCGGCTGATCAAGGCGCCCACGGTCAGGGAGCGGGCCCGCACCCCCGGCCTCGACCCCCGGCGCGCAGACATCATCCTGGCCGGGGCGATCATCCTCGAGCAGGTCGTCCACGAGCTCGACGCCGGCGAGCTGGTGTTCTCCGACTACGCGCTGCGCGAGGGCGTGCTGCTCGACACCTGGCGCCGGATCCACGGCGGGTCGCTGCACCACCTGTCCGACCTGCGCCGCCGCAGCGTGGTGCGCCTGGCCCAGCAGATGGACGAGGACCCCGAGCACTCGGCCCGGGTCGCCCGCCTGGCGCTCGACCTGTTCGACGCCACCGCCGCCCGCCACCAGCTCGGCGACGACAGCCGCGAGGTGCTGGAGGCCGCGGCCCTGCTGGCCAACGTCGGCCTCTTCGTGTCCCACGCCGGGCACCACAAGCACAGCTACTACGTGATCCGCAACAGCGAGCTGCTCACCGGGTTCACCGACCGGGAGATCGAGCTGATCGCCCAGGTCGCCCGCTACCACCGCAAGTCGGCACCCCGGAAGAAGCACCCCGAGTTCGCCGCCCTCGACCGCGACGACCAGGCCCGGGTGCGCATCCTGGCCGGCCTGCTCCGCATCGCCGTCGGCCTCGACCGCAACCACAGCGGCCGGGTGGAGGCGGTGACGGTCCGCGAGGGGCGGGGCGGCACCCTCACCATCGAGGTGGTGCCGGCCGCCGGCCAGGACGTCTCGCTGGAGCTGTACGCCGCCAACAACCGGGCCGACCTGCTGGCCGAGGCGCTCGGGGGACCGGTCGAGGTGATCGAGGCCCCCGAGTCCGAGCGCCTGCGCACGCCGGCCTGACCTCCGCCGACCCCGGCGGCCCGGGCGGCGCAGCGCCCACTAGCCTCGGCAGCCGTGGGAGCCCGCGTCCTCGTCATCGACAACTACGACAGCTTCGTCTACAACCTCGTCCAGTACCTGGGCGAGCTGGGGGCCGACCCGGTCGTCCGCCGGAACGACGAGGTCCCCCTGGCCGACCTGGTGGCGCTCGACCCCGACGCCGTGCTCATCTCGCCCGGGCCCGGCCGGCCCGAGGACGCCGGGCTGTCCAACCACGTGATCCGCCACTTCGCGGGCGTGCGGCCCGTCCTGGGCGTGTGCCTCGGCCACCAGTGCATCGGCCAGATCTACGGGGGCGAGATCGTGCGGGCCCCCGAGATCATGCACGGCAAGACGTCCTTCGTCCGCCACGACGGCACCGGCGTGTTCGCCGGCCTGCCCGACCCGTTCGAGGCCACCCGCTACCACAGCCTGGTGGTGGCGCCCGGCTCGGTGCCGGCCGAGCTCGAGGTCACGGCCTGGACCGACGACGGCACGATCATGGGCCTGCGCCACCGCACGCTGGACGTCGAGGGGGTGCAGTTCCATCCCGAGTCCGTCCTGACCGGCAGCGGCCACGACCTGCTGCGCAACTTCCTCGCTGGCGCCGGAGTCGAGGCGTGACCCGCGAGGTCGCCTACAACCGGCAGACGATCGACACCGCCAACCCGATCGCCCGCTTCGCCCACCGCCGGCGCTACAAGCTGTCGCTCGACCGGGCCGCCGCCGAGGTGCCCGACGGGGGGACGGTGCTCGACTACGGCTGCGGCGACGGCGCCTTCCTCAACGCGCTGGCCGACGCCCGGCCCGACCTGTCGCTGCTCGGCTACGACCCCGAGTCCGGCCACGTGCCCGAGCGCTACACGCCGGTCGACGACGTGGCTGCGGTGCCGGCAGCGTCGGTCGACATGCTGTGCATCTTCGAGACCCTCGAGCACCTCTACGACGACGAGATCGCGGCCTTCGCCGCCGAGGCCGCCCGGGTGCTGGCCCCCGGCGGCCAGATCCTGGCCTCGGTGCCGATCATCGGCGGCCCGCCGCTGCTGCTCAAGGAGCTCAACCGGGTCGTCATGTTCCGGCGGGGCACCGACTACTCGGCCCGCGAGCTGGTGGCCGCCTCGCTGGTCGGGCGGCCGGCCGCCCGGCCCGCCGACATCCGGGTCACCCACAAGGGCTTCGATCACCGCACGGTGTTCGGCCGCCTCGGCCCCGGGTTCGCGGTGGCCGACACCGCCTGCTCGCCGTTCCCGGGTCTGCCGTGGTGGCTCAACTCCCAGGTGTTCGCGGTGATCCGCCCGGTCCCGGCGGTCGCCCCGGCCTGAACGTCACCCGGCGACGCCGTCGTCGGCGGCCGTCGAGCCCCGCATGGGCTCGAGCGTGCACGGCCAGGCGTCGCCGTTGAGCCGCTGCAGCGGCTCGTCCATGGCGTCGAGCCGGCAGCCGATGTCGTTGACCAGCAGGCCGGCGGTGACGGTCGGGTCCCACTCGCCGCCCCGGGCCTCGGCCGGCGTGTCGGGCGCCAGCGGCCGGAAGGTCACCAGCCCGTTGACGACCAGGGCGGCGATGACGACCCACAGGAACGGGCGGGTGTTGCGCCGGCTGGCGCCCAGCCAGAGCAGGGTGGCCACCAGGCAGGGGAGCAGGTGGTTGTACTTCCAGGGGAGCAGGAGGAACAGGCCTTCGCTGGCGAGCAGGCCCAGCACGCCGGTGCGCAGCATGGGGTCGCGACCCCAGCGCCGCAGTGCGACCACGAGGGCGGGCAGGGCCACCAGCATGACGACGAGGAACAGCCCGCCGAAGGTGGCGTAGTTCTTGTAGGCGAAGCGGCCGAGGTTGTTGGCGGCGCCCCGCCAGCCCTCGGCCGTGTGCAGGAAGCGGCTCGACCGGTCGAAGGCCAGCCACGACGGTACGTAGAGCAGGGCCCCGAGCGGCAACGCGACCAGGCCGGTGCGCAGGCAGGCCCGCCGCCGGTCGCGGTCCCAGCCGTCGGCCACCAGGAAGGCGAGCACGATCAGCCCCGACGACAGCCGGGTGCCGATGGCCAGCGCGAACAGCACCCCGGCCAGGGCCGGGCGGTCCCGCAGGTGGAACAGGGCCGCCCACACGAGGAAGGCGGCGGCCCAGATGAAGTCGCCGGTCGACGTGGCGGCGATGATCGTCGACGGCGAGGCCAGGAAGGCGAGGGCGATGAGGTCGCCGTTGGCGTGGCCCCAGGCCCGCACCAGCCGGGCCAGCCCGACGACGGCCGCCGCCCCCGCCGCCGCGGTGGCCAGGTTGAGCAGCAGGTGCCCGCCGATGGGGTCGAGGACGGCGGCGATGCCCTCGAACACCGGCACGCCCGGGGTGCGCGACGGCTGGTAGTGGCCGTGGCGGATGCCGGTGGCCGTCTTCAGCACGTCGGTCACGTCGATGTCGGTGCCGTAGCCCATCCACAGGATCGGCAGGGTGACCGCGGCGGTGACGGCCAGCAGCACCCGGTCGCTGAGCCCGCCGGCCGTGGGGGACGGCACCTCGCCGGCGGCTCGGGGCTCGCCCGCGGCGCCGGTGGACACCGCCGTGGTGTCCGAGACCGGGGTGGGCGTGGTCATCGGGCGGCCAACCTAGCCACTCCCCGTCACCACCGCTCGCCCTACCAGGTCCGCCGCCACCGGCAAAGTTGCAAGCATGGCGCTCAACTTTTATCCTGGCAGCTGGTTCAAGCGAGAGTTCCACCAGAGTACGTCCCACGGAGGCACCCCCATGCCCAAGGCTGTCGGCATCGACCTCGGCACCACCAACTCCGTCGTCGCGGTCCTCGAGGCCGGCGACCCGGTGGTCATCCCCAACGCCGAGGGCTCCCGCACCACCCCGTCCGTCGTCGCCTTCTCCAGGGGCGGCGAGGTGCTGATGGGCGAGGTCGCGAAGCGCCAGGCCATCACCAACCCCGACCGCACCATCCGGTCGGTCAAGCGCAACATGGGCACCAACTGGTCGATCGACATCGACGGCAAGTCCTACACGGCACAGGAGATCTCGGCCCGGACGCTGCAGAAGCTCAAGCGCGATGCCGAGGCCTACCTGGGCGACACGGTCAGCCAGGCCGTCATCACCGTGCCCGCCTACTTCGACGACGCCCAGCGCACCGCCACCAAGGAGGCGGGCCAGATCGCCGGGCTCGAGGTGCTGCGCATCATCAACGAGCCCACCGCGGCCGCCCTGGCCTACGGGCTCGACAAGGAGGGCGCCGAGCAGACGGTGCTCGTGTTCGACCTGGGCGGCGGCACCTTCGACGTGTCGGTGCTCGAGATCGGCGACGGCGTGTTCGAGGTCAAGGCCACCCACGGCGACACCCACCTCGGCGGCGACGACTGGGACCAGCGTGTCATCGACTGGCTGGTGAACCAGTTCAAGGCCGCCCACGGCGTCGACCTGGGGGCCGACAACATGGCCCTCCAGCGCCTCAAGGAGGCGGCCGAGAAGGCCAAGATCGAGCTGTCGCAGGTCCAGCAGACGCAGATCAACCTGCCATTCATCACGGCCACCAGCGAGGGCCCGCTGCACCTCGACGAGTCGCTCAGCCGGGCCAAGTTCCAGGATCTGACGGCCGACCTGCTCGAGCGGTGCAAGAGCCCCTTCGAGCAGGCGATCAAAGACGCCGGTCTTACCAAGGGCGACATCGACCACGTCGTACTCGTCGGCGGTTCCACCCGCATGCCCGCCGTGCAAGAGCTCGTGTTGTCGCTCACC
>DASXRH010000428.1:0-2253 GCA_036506715.1 Acidimicrobiales bacterium | reverse complement strand
GGTCGACCGAGGCCAGCGTGGCCGCCGTGGTCACGCGCTCGCCGGCGATGAGGGCCGGCACCACCTCGCCCGGGCCCGACCCGAGCCGGTCGACCGCGGCGGTCATCGCCGCGCGGGCCGCCGGCCGGCGCCACTCGGCCACCGGCTCCGGACGGTAGGGCGCCGGGTCGGCGGCGTCGGTGGCCGGCCGGACCTCGGCCCGGGTGGCAGCCGGCAGGTCGCCGACCGCCGGGGGGCGCAGCAGCTCGTCGAGGTCGCGGCCCTCGGCGAAGCGGTGGCGCACGAACGACTCGTTGGAGGTGTTCTCGAGCAGCCGCCGGACCAGGTAGGCCATGCCGGGGACCAGCTCGCCCACAGGGGCGTAGACCCGCAGCCGCAGGCCCAGGCGCCGCATGGCGGCGTGGATCGGCTCGGCCATGCCGTAGAGCATCTGGATCTCGTAGCCGGTGTCGGGGATGCCCTGGTGGCGGGCGTAGGTGATGGCGTAGGCCAGCGACCGCAGGTTGTGCGAGCCGAAGGCGGCCCGCACCTCGCCGTGGTGGTCGTGCAACAGGCGCACGCACCGCTCGTAGTTGGCGTCGGTGGCCGCCTTGTCCTCGAACACCGGCACCGGCCAGCCCTCGGCCCGGGCGTGCACCACCTCGGCGTCCCAGTAGGCGCCCTTGACCAGGCGCACGGTCACGGGGACGGGCCGGCGGGCGGACCAGGCGATCAGGTCGGCCAGGTCGTCGCGGCTGTCGCGCAGGTAGGCCTGGACCACGATGCCGGCCGGCAGGTCCGCGAACTCGTCCTCGGACAGCAGGTCGCGGAACAGCGCCAGGGTCAGGTCCTTGGCGTCGTAGTGCTCCATGTCGACGTGGACGAAGGCCCCGTGCTGCCGGGCCAGGCGCAGCAGCGGCCGCATCCGCTCCTTGGCGCCCGCCAGGCCCCGCTCGCGGGACAGCGGCTCGTAGTGGGTGGCCAGGGCGGTGGGCTTGACGCTCACGTTGACCCGGGGCAGCGGGCCCAGGTCGTCGCGCTCGAGGTGGTCGTCGGGGGCCCAGCCGGCCCCCGCCACGGCCAGGGCCGTCATCAGCTCGGCCACCCGGGCGGCATAGCGGTCGGCCTCGGGGGCGACGACCGTCTTCTCCCCCAGCACGTCCACCGTGTAGGCGCTGCCCCCCCGCCACAGCCGGTGCAGGCCCTCGACGGCCGCGGCGGGGCCCTCGCCCACGATGAACTGCTGGGCCATGCGCAGGATGTTGCGCCGGGCCACCCGGGCCTCGATGCGCCCGCCGAGCGGCAGCCGGTCGGCCACGCCGATGCCGAGGTCGAGGGCCCGGGGCGTGCCCACGCCGTCGAAGTACTCGCCCACGTGCCGGGCCACCTCGGCGTCGCTCGTGAGGGCGGGGAACACGTCGACGAACCGGAACAGCTGGGTCTTGAAGGCGGGCCGGGACATCGCCCAGTCCATGACCCGCTCGCTCCACCACGACATGCGGAACACCCGCGAGCGCTCG
Source organism: Acidimicrobiales bacterium (assembly GCA_036506715.1). GTDB lineage: Bacteria > Actinomycetota > Acidimicrobiia > Acidimicrobiales > VFJN01 > ZC4RG19. The sequence continues at coordinate 754 of DASXRH010000428.1, read as the reverse complement.
CTCTCGCCGAGCTCGGCGAGGCGGCGGGCCAGCGTCACGGTGTCCCGTTCGATCGGCGGCGGCATCGCCATCACGCTACAAAGCGCGCACTTGGCCCCGCGACGGCGTAGCCTCGTCCCGGCACGGCGCCCGGGATCCCCGGCGTGCCGTCGCGTTCCCTAGAACAGAACAGATAGGCAGAGTCAGCATGGCAGTCGGTACGGTCAAGTTCTTCAACGCCGAGAAGGGCTACGGCTTCATCTCTCGCGATGGGGCAGACGACCTCTTCGTCCACTATTCCAACATCCAGGGATCGGGCTACCGGTCGCTCGAGGCCGGCCAGCAGGTCGAGTTCGAGGTCGGCGCCGGTCGCAAGGGCGACGAGGCCCAGAACGTCAGGGTGGTCTGAGCAGGCGTGTCACGGCGGCGCACCACCTTCGGCAAGCTCCAGCGCGATCGCGACAAGCAGGCCAAGGCCAGGGCCAAGCAGGAGCGGCGTCAGGAGCGGGCCGAGCACGGTGACGACGAGGTCGACGAGGTCGAGCCCGTCGCCGAGGCCGACCAGGCCACGGTGCTGGCGCAGCTCGCCGACCTCCACGCCGCCTTCGACGACGGCAAGATCGGCTTCGACGACTTCGAGGCCCGCCGCCAGGAGCTGACCAGCAAGCTGCGAGTCGACTGACCCCGAACTGACCAGCGAGCTGCGGGTCGACCGACCGACGGCCTGGGGTGCGTGCGCCCCGGGCCGCCTCAGTCGGTCTCGATCTGCGCGGCC
>DASXRH010000427.1:0-12268 GCA_036506715.1 Acidimicrobiales bacterium | reverse complement strand
GCGATCGACGCCATCGACGCCGGCGCCGCACCCGCGTAGGGAACCCAGCACGACCGGCCCCCCAGGGGCGGGGGCCCCGGCCCGAATTCGCTTCGGGCCGGGGCCCCTCGTCTCCTAGTGTCGACCGGCCGTGTCGCGCCCGACTCCCCACCCCGATGGGCGGGCGACGCGCTTGCTCGCCGCCACGCTCCGGCCCGAGGCCCGACCCCTCGCGGCCATCCTCGCCGTGCTCGGCGTGGCCATGGCCCTGCGGCTGGCGCTGCCGATCGTGCTCGGCATGTTCGCCGATCACGCGCTCGACGGCGCGTCGGTGGACCACCTCAGCCGGCTTGCCGGCGTGTACGTGGTGGCCGCCCTGGTGGGCGCCGCCCTCGACCTCCTGGTGGTGTGGTGGTCGGCCCGGGTGTCGTGGCGGGCCGGCAACCGGCTGCGCGAGCAGCTGGCGGCCCACGCCCTGCGGCTGGAGCAGGCCTGGCACGCCCGCCACTCCCCCGGCCAGCTCATCGAGCGGATCGACGGCGACGTCGAGGCCATGGCCGTCTTCTTCGCGGACATCGCGGTGCGGGCGGCCGGCAACGTCGTGCTCATCGTCGGCATGCTGGTGGTGGCCACGGTCATCAACCCCTGGGTCGGCCTGGCGCTGACCGTCACCGCGGTGGTCGGGGCGGCGGTCATGGTCCGGCTGCGGCTGGCGGCGGTGGGCGCGCTGGAGGCCGAGCGCGAGGTCAACGCCCAGCTCTACGGCGACCTCGAGGAGCGGCTCGGCGGCCTCGAGGACCTGCGGGCCAACGGCGCCGGTGGCTACGCCGTCCACCGGCTGCACACCCACAGCGCCCGCTCGTGGCGGGCGTCCCGGTACGCGTCGCTGCGGGGCGACAGCGCCTACGCGCTGGCCGCCGTCGTGTTCGCGGTCGGCTCGGCGGCCACGCTCGCGGCCGGCATCCTGCTGCAGCAGCGGGGCGTCATCACCGTGGGCGCCGTGCTCACCCTCTACCGCTTCTCCGACCTGCTGCGCCGGCCACTGCAGGAGATCGCCGAGCAGCTCAAGGAGTTCCAGCGGGCCATGGCCGGCGCCCGCCGGGCCTCGACCGTGCTGGCCACCGAGCCGGCCATCGCCGACGGCCCCGGCGACGGCGCGGTGCTCCCCGCCGGACCGTTGGCCGTCGACCTCGACGGGATCACCTTCTCCTACGGCGCAGAGCGCACGCCCGCGCTGCGCAGCGTCGACCTCCACCTCGCCCCCGGCACCCACCTGGGCCTGGTCGGCCGCACCGGCAGCGGCAAGACCACCATCGGCCGCCTGCTGGTCCGGTTCTGGGACGTCGAGGTCGGCACCGTGCGGATCGGCGGCGTCGACGTGCGCGACCTGCGCATCGCCGCGCTGCGTCGCCGCGTGGCGGTCGTGACCCAGGACGTCGACCTGTTCCGGGCCACCGTACGCGACAACCTCACCCTGTTCGGCACCCGGCCCGCCGCCGACGCCGACCTGTGGGCCGTGCTGGGCCGGGTCGGCCTCCGCGACTGGGCGGCGGCGCTGCCCGCCGGCCTCGACACCCGCCTCGACGGCGGGGCCGGGCTGTCGGCCGGCGAGGGCCAGCTGGTGGCCCTGGCCCGGGCGTTCCTGGCCGACCCCGACGTGGTGGTGCTGGACGAGGCGTCGAGCCGCCTCGACCCGGCCACCGAGGCCCGCATCGAGGCCGCCACCACCGACCTGCTGGCCGGCCGCACCGCCCTGGTCATCGCCCACCGGCTCGACACGCTCGCCCACATGGACGAGATCGCCGTGCTCGACCGGGGCCGGGTGGCCGAGCACGGCCGCCGGGTCGACCTGGCCGGGCGCCCCACCAGCCGCTACGCCCGCCTGCTGCGGGCCGCGGCGGTCGACGACGTGCTCGACGCGGAGGCGACGGCGTGAGGCCGGCCTCGACGACGCGGGTCGTGACCCGCCTGGTCCGCAACGAGCCGGTGGCCTACGCGACCACCTGGTTCGGGTGGGTCGCGTTCTTCTCGGTGCCGCTGCTCACCGGGCTGGTGGTCAAGGCCGTCCTCGACCGGGTGGCCGACCCCGGCGCCGCCGCGCCCTGGGGCCTGCTCGGCGCCATCGTCGGCATCGAGGCGGCCCGCTGGGCCTTGCTCATCGCGGTGGCGGTGCAGTGGCACGGCTGCTGGGTCGGCTGGCAGACGGTGCCCCGGGTCAACCTGCTGCGCTCGCTGGTGTCGGCACCCGGCCCCACGGCGGGCCGGCTGCCCGGCGCGCCCGGCGAGGCGGTCAGCCGCTTCCGCGACGACGTCCAGGACGTGGCCCGCATCCCCGACGTGTGGCTCGACCTGTCGGGCGCACTGGTGTCGTCGGCCGTGGCCCTCGTCGTCCTGGTGGCCATCGACGCCCGGGTGGCGCTGGCCATCGCCGTCCCCATGGCCATCGCCATGGCCGGCACCAGCTGGCTCGGCCCCCGCCTGCGGGTGTGGCGGCGCGAGGCGCGGGAGGCCACCGCCCGCGTCACGGGGTTCATCGGCGACACGTTCGGCGCCGTGCTGGCCGTCCAGGCCGGCGGGGCCGAGGACGCCGTGCGCCGGCGCTTCCAGCGGCTCAACCACGAGCGGGCCCGGGTCGGCCGGCGCGACCAGGTGGGCTCCGAGCTCGTCCGCTCGCTGGGCTACGGCACCGGCGAGGTGGCGGCCGGTGTGGCGCTGGTCGTGGTGGCCCGGTCGTTCGGGCAGGGCGGGCTGACCGTCGGCGACCTCGGCCTGTTCGCCGCCTACGCCACCGTGATCGCCGAGCTGCCCAAGTGGGTGGGCCGCTACCTGGTGTTCCACCGCCAGGCCGACGTGTCGGTCGACCGGCTGGCCGAGCTGCTGCCCGAGCCCGACCGCCGGGCGGTGGTGGCCCGCACCCGCACCTACCTGCGCCACGGGCCGCCGCCCCTGGCCGCCCCCGACCGGCCCCGGGCCGACGTCGCGCTGCGCGAGCTGCGGGCCGACGGGCTCACGGTCAGCCACCCGGGCTCGGGCCGGGGCATCGCCGGCGTCGACCTGGTGGTGCGGCGGGGCGAGCTGGTGGTGGTGACGGGGCCGGTCGGGTCGGGCAAGTCGACGCTGCTGCGGGCCCTGCTGGGCCTGGTGGGCGCCGACGCCGGCACCATCCTCTGGAACGGCACGGTGGTGCCCGACCCGTCGACGGTCATGGTGCCGCCCCGCACCGCCTACCTGCCCCAGGTGCCGCGGCTGTTTAGCGAACCGCTGGCCGACACGGTGCTGCTGGGCGAGCACCACGCCGACCTCGACAACATGCTGTGGCTCACCTGCCTCGACGAGGACCTGGCCACCATGCCCGACGGCGCCGCCACCCTCATCGGCCCCCGGGGCCTGCGGCTGTCGGGCGGCCAGATCCAGCGGGCCGGCGCCGCCCGGGCCCTGGCCCGCCGGCCCGAGCTGCTGGTGGTCGACGACCTGTCCAGCGCGCTCGACGTCGACACCGAGGCCCGGGTGTGGGACCGGGTGGCCGGCGGGGGCTTCGAGACCGCCCTGCTCGTCAGCCACCGGCCCCACGTCCTGGAGCGGGCCGACCGGGTGATCGTCCTCGCCGAGGGCCGGGTGGCCGAGGTCGTCTAGCGCCTATGCGACCCTGAGGTCGGGTCCGGTCGAGCCTGTGGCCAGCTTCACGCCGCGGGCCTTCCAGTTCCACACCGGCACGAGGCCGGGGTGGTCCGTGAGCGACCGCACCAGGATCTGCAGCTGAAGCTTGTCGACGCCGGTCCCGTCGACCACTGCGGCCTCGGTCGGGAACACACGCAGGAGGTCGGTGGCCGTGCGGATGCCGATCTGGCGCAGCGCCACCCGGGTGCGGGTCCCGGCACGGCTCTGCAGGCTCGCCGATCCGTGGATGCGCTCGTGCACGGCCGACTCGACCCCCTCCTTCGACCGCTCGGCGTGCAGGCGGCGGTCGATGCGCCACCGGTCCCGCAGCCCGGTCTCCGCGTGGTCGAGGTGCAGGTAGAGGTGGGCCTGGTCGACCCAGTCGATCAGGCGGTCGACCGGCACCCGGGTGTGGAGCATGACGTCCACCAGGTTGGCGGTGGCCAGGTTCTGCATGTCCTCGATGCCCTCCTCGACCAGGCGCGCCTGGTACCAGAGGTCGAGCCCGTCGATCTGGCTCAGCGGGTAGTCGGCGGTGGACTGCTGGACGACGACGCCCAGGAGCTGCTCGGCCGCACGCTCGAGGGCCTGCAGGGCGATGGTCGGGAAGATGCCCACCACGAAGGCGATCGCCGCCTCGGTCCGGGTCGGGATGTCGAGCAGCTGGTGGAGGGCGAGCATGGCCGAGAGCACCACCGCGAACCGCACCAGCAGCGAGGCGTAGGCGCTGGGCCGCAGGTCGCTCTGGAAGAACCGGCGGATGAGGCTCTGGACCGAGAAGATGTAGGCCCCGACGAAGGCGAACTTGAGCACGTCCCAGACGGTGGCGGGCCCGGCGGCGAAGCTGTCGTCCCAGAGCACCGCGGTCCATCCGGTGGACAACACGAGCGTCGCCATGAAGACCGGCAGCATCGTCTCGGTCTTGACCGTGAAGTCGTCGGCACCGGCGGCGTCGGCCACCGAGCGGCCGTAGTAGGCGTCGAACTTCTGCCGGTAGATGTCGAGGGAGCCCTCGTGCCCGGCGCGCCCGGCGGCCCAGGCCGCGTAGTACGACGACGAGCCCGGCGGCTCGGGCAGGTTGCCCGGGTCATCCCAGGCGAGGCGATGCAGGTTGAGCACGTACTCGGTCCACAGTGCGCCGGCCCGCTGGCCGAGGAACCGAACGAACAGCCAGCCCGGGAAGAAGGCCAGCACCCCCACGGTGCCCGCCTTGAGCAGCCCCACGCACACCTCGGCGGATCCGGAGGGCCGGCGGTCCCCGCCGCCCACCGTCATCACGACCACCATGGGCGCCGCTACCAGGGCGACCAGGATGAACGTCGCGCCCTTGCGGGCGATCGACCCCGTCTTGAGGCGGGCGCACAGACGCTCCCACCTCTTCTTCAACCAGGACCAGTGCTTCTTCGTCGCCATCTGCCCGCCTCCTGTCACCCTCCTAGAGGCGCGCGGGCAGTGATTGATACATCGCCCCTGGTCAGGCCGGGGCGACCTCGACCGGGATGCCGTTGAGGACCGCGGTGCCCGACAGCGGGTCGACCAGCTCCTCGTCGGCCAGCAGGTTGGTGTTGACCCCTGGGTAGCGGCGGGCCACCGACAGCTCGACGCCCTCGAGGTGGTGGCCCCAGCCGTGGGGGATGCTCACCACCCCGGGGCGGATGGCGTCGGTGACCTCGACCGGGACCGTGACCCGGCCGGTGCGGGAGGCCACGGCGGCGTCGGCCCCGTCGACCAGGCCCAGGCGGGCGGCGTCGTCGGGGTGGACGTGGAGGGTGCAGCGGGGCTTGCCCTTCACCAGCACCTCGACGTTGTGCATCCACGAGTTGTTCGACCGTAGGTCGCGCCGGCCGACCAGCCGCATGCCGTCGACCGGGACGGCCAGCGCCGCCCGCAGGCGGTCGACGTCGGCCACGATCGGCTCGGGGGCCAGCTCGACCAGCCCCGACGGCGTTCGCAACACGTCGGGCAGCCGGGGCTCGAGCGGACCGAGGTCGACGCCGTGGGGCTGGTCGAGCAGGACGTCGAGGGTGAGGCCGCCGGGGGTGGCGCCGAAGCCGTCGCCGTAGGGACCGGTGCGCAGCATGAGATCGATCAGCCGCTCGGGCCCGGTGCGCTCGCCCAGCAGGGCGATCAGCTCGTCGGGGTCGCGGCCGGCCACCGGGCCGGTCTCGTCGCCGACGGCCGCGTTGACCAGGGATCCGACCATCAGGTCGTCGACCAGGGCCGGGTCGGCGTCCGCCCCCATGCCCTGGGCCACCAGGGCCAGGCGGGCCAGGATCTTCCACTCGTCGACCTGGCCGTCGTCGAGGGGCAGGACCGGCGGGCTGTAGTTGGCCACGTTGCGCAGCCCCAGCTGCAGCAGGGCCAGGTCGTAGTGGCCCTTCTGCAGGGCCGAGGGCGGGGGCAGGATCACGTCGGCGTGGCGGGTCGTCTCGTTGATGTAGGGGTCGACCGCCACATAGAAGTCGAGCGTGGCCAGCGCGGCGTCGAGCCGCCCGGCGTTGGGCGTGGACAGCACCGGGTTCCCGGCCACGGTCACCAGCGCCCGCACCTGGCCCTCGCCGGAGGTGTCGATCTCCTCGGCCAGGCACACCACGGGCAGCTCGCCCAGCGTCTCACCCACGCCCCGCACCCGGCTGTGGCGCCGGTGCAGCCGCATCGCCCGGCCCACCCGGGGCGTGCCCCGGGTGTTGGCGGCGCCGGCCGCCGCCTTGGCGAACATGGCGCCGCCTGGGCGGTCGAGGTTGCCCGTCAGCGTGTTGAGCACGTCGACCAGCCACGATGTCAGCGTCCCGTAGGCGGCCGTGGTGGTGCCGATGCGCCCGTACACGCAGGCCGACCCGGCGGCCGCCAGGTCGCGGGCGAGGGCCCGGATGTCGGCGGCGGCCAGGCCGGTCACGTCGGCCACCGCCTCGGGAGTGAAGGGCTCGGCCAGCGCCAGCACGTCGTCGAGCCCGGCCAGCCACTCGCCGGCCGCCCCGGTGTCGACCAGCCCGTCGGCGGCCAGCACGTTGACCAGCGCCATGAGCAGGAACGGGTCGGCGCCGGGCCGGATGGCCAGGTGGCGACTGGCCACCTCGGCGGTGCGCGACCGGCGGGGGTCGACCACCACCAGCGTGCCGCCCCGCTCGAGCAGGGCCTCGATGCGCCCCGGCCAGTCGGGGGCCGTGGCCAGGCTGCCGTTGGAGGCGTAGGGGTTGGCGCCCAGCATGAGCAGGAAGTCGGTGCGGTCGACGTCGGGCACCGGCACGGTCAGCGCCCCGCCGAACATCAGCGCCGCGGCGATCTCCTTGGGCCGCTGGTCGACGGTGCTGGCCGAGTAGACGTTGGCCGTGCCCAGTGCCTTGATCAGCGGCCGCAGGTAGAGCAGGCCGGCCAGCGAGTGGGCGTTGGGGTTGCCCACGTAGATGGCCACGGCGTCGCGCCCGTGGGCCTCGGCCACCGCCGGCAGCCGGGCGGCGACCTCGGCGAACGCCTCGTCCCAGCCCACCTCGACGAACCGCCCGTCCCGCTTGACCAGCGGCCGCCGCAGCCAGTCGGGGTCCTCGTGCAGCTGGCGCAGGGTCGATCCCTTGGGGCAGATGTAGCCGTGGCTGAACACGTCGTCGCGGTCGCCCCGGATGCGGGTGACCCGCTCCTCGCCGGCGTCGTCGGTGCGCAGGCCGACCTCGAGCCCGCAGCCCGCCTCGCACAGCGGGCAGGTGCGGAAGGCGGTCCGGGTGGCGCTCTCGGTCATGTCGTCCCCCTCTGCCGGGCGGGGCATCCGGCCCCGCCATGGTGCCATGGGAACGCCGTGCCGGCCCCTACCTGTGACGTCATGGGCGGGGATCAGGCCCGGCCGTGGTCGTCGTCGTAGCGGACGATGTCGTCCTCGTCGAAGTCGCCGAACCCCATCTCGAGCACCCGCACCGGCCCGGGGGCGTCGGCCGCGGCGGCCAGCCGGTGGCGGGCCCCGCACGGGATGAACACGGTGGCGTCGCGGGCCGGGCGCGACTCGTCGCCGTCGATCTCGACCACGGCCCCGTCGTCGAGGAACACCCACAGCTCGGACCGGCGCCGGTGGCTCTGCAGCGACAGCCGGCGGCCGGGCAGCACCGAGATGACCTTCACGGTGCACGGCTCGTTGTGGACGAAGCGGCGGAACTTGCCCCAGGGCCGCTGCTCGCCGTACTCGTCGGGCGGCAGCTTCATCACGTCACGGTCGGGCGTCTGCGTCATCGTTCTCCACCGCCCCTCAGAGCCGGAACCCGGCGGTGGCCGGGACCGGCCCCGGATCGATCCCCGCCTGCGCCGCCATGTGCAGGGATACCACGTCGCCGATCATCACGAGGTCCAGCAGCTGGGCCAGCGGGCCCTCGCCCACCGCCCGCACCTCGACCACGTCGTGGGTCACCTCGGCCAGCAGGTCCCGCACCTGGTCGAAGCGGGCCAGCTCCAGCGGGTGCTCCTCGTCGTGGCGCAGCTCGACGAGCGTGAACACCTGCCGGGTCACGTCGCCGTGCTGGCCCCAGCCGGCGATCTCGTTGTGGCACAGCTCGGGAAGGACGCCACCGAACGCCGGCGCCTTGGCGTTCTCGTTGATCTGCGTCGTCCACCGCCGCACCGCCACCCCCCCGAGGGGGCCGGCGCCGATGATCAGCGGGATGGTGGGCCCGATGGCCCGGGCCAGCTTCTGGGCCCAGTCGCCCGAGGCCAGCGCCGCCCGCCGCACCTCGAGCTGGGCGACGGCTTCGTCGACCCAGCCGCTGGCCCCGGGGAACAGCCCGGCCCGCTCGAGCATGACGATGAGCGGGACGGCCAGCGCCCCCAGCGCCGCCCGGGCCGCGGGGATCTCGGGCGGCACCGGCACCAGCGGCGCCTGCCAGGACGGCGCCAGCTCGGCCAGCTGGCCCCCGCGGGCGACGACCACCATGCGGGCCCCGGCCGAGGCGGCGGCCTGGGAGGCCTCGACCGTCTCCTCGGTGTCGCCCGAGTACGACACCGCGAAGCACAGCGTGCCCGGACCCACGAACGAGGGCGGGGCGTAGCCCCGGGTCACGGTGATGGGCACGGCCACGAAAGGGTCGCCCACCGCCGCCAGCACGTCGCCCGCCAGGCCGCTGGCCCCCATGCCCAGCACCGCGACGTTGTCGACCTCGTCGCCGCGCGGGAGGCCCTCGATGCCAGCGGCCAGCCGGGCGGCCGCAGCCACCTGCTCGGGGAGCCCGGCGGTCGCCCCGAACATGTCGAGGCTGTCGAGCACGTCCAGCGCCACGGGCGTCGCCTCAGGCCTCGAAGGTGGGGGCGATGCCCTGCGCCTCCGCCTTGGCCACCAGCCGCTCGTGTTCGGCCTCGTCGACGGTCTCGGCCTCGTCGATGAGCATGATCGGGATGTCCTCGCGGATCAGGTAGCGCCGCTTGAGCCGCGGGTTGTACAGGGTCTCCTCGTCCTCGAAGTAGAGCAGTGGGCCCTTGTCCTCCGGGCAGGCGAGGATGTCGAGGAGCTGGGGATCGAGTGCCATGGCGTCAACCTTGGTCGGTGATGAGGGCCTGCACCTCGGCGACGTGCGCGGCGCACGCCTCGGGGTCGCGGGCTTCGAGGTTCAGCCGCAGCAGCGGCTCGGTGTTGGAGGGGCGCAGGTTGAACCACCAGTCGCCGGCGTCGACCGTCAGCCCGTCGACCCGGTCCTGGGTGGTGTCGGGGTAGGCGGCGGCCACCCGCTCGATGACGGCGGCGGCGTCGGACACGGTCGTGTTGATCTCGCCCGAGGCGGCGTAGCGGTCGAACGGCTTGCGCAGCGACGACAGCGGCACGCCGGCCTTGCTGATCTGCTCGAGCACGACCAGGGCGGCGATGCTGCCCGAGTCGGCCCGGTAGTTGTCGCGGAAGTAGTAGTGGGCCGAGTGCTCGCCGCCGAAGGCGGCGCCGGTCTCGGCCATGACCGACTTGATGAACGAGTGGCCCACCCGGGTGCGCACCGGGGTGCCGCCGTTCTCGCTGACGACCTCGGGCACCGCGTGGGAGCAGATCAGGTTGTAGAGGATGGTGGCGCCGGGCTCGCGCTCGAGGATGCCCTTGGCCACGATGGCCGTGGTGGTCGAGCCCGACAGCGGCTCGCCCTGGTCGTCGACCACGAACACGCGGTCGGCGTCGCCGTCGAAGGCCAGGCCCACGTCGGCCCCCGTCGCGCGCACCCGGGCCTGGAGGTCGCGCAGGTTCTCGGGCTGGATGGGGTCGGCCGGGTGGTTGGGGAACGTGCCGTCGAGCTCGCCGTACATGACCTCGAGCTCGACGGGCAGCGTCTCGAACACCCGGGGTACCACGAGGCCCCCCATGCCGTTGGCGGTGTCGGCCACCACCCGCAGCGGGGCCAGCGCCGCCACGTCGACGAAGCTGCGCACGTGGTCGGCGAAGGCGCCCAGCAGGTCGACCACCTCCATGCGGCCGGGCGCCCGGGGCGGCGTGTCGACCCCGGCGGCGGCCAGCCGCTTGATGTCGGCCAGCCCGGTGTCCTCGCCGATGGGCCGGGCCCCCGCCAGGCACATCTTGATGCCGTTGTACCGGGCGGGGTTGTGGGAGGCGGTGAACATGGCGCCGGGGGCGTCGAGGTGGCCGGCGGCGAAGTAGACGAGGTCGGTCGAGGCCAGGCCCAGGTCGACCACGTCGAGGCCCTGGCGCTGGACCCCGGCGGCGAACGCGGCGGCCAGCTCGACCCCGCTCAGCCGCATGTCGCGGGCCACCAGGACCCGCTCGACGTCGCCGTTCGCGTCGCTCACGAAGCGGGCGAACGCGGCGCCGATGCGCTCGCACAGGGCCGCGTCGAGCTGGTCGGGGACCGTGCCCCGCACGTCGTAGGCCTTGAAGATCGCGTCCAGCGCAGCGAGATCCGCCATGAGGCGTCCAACCTAGTCGCGCGGACCGCCGGCGCCCGGCGGCGCCGGCACCGGGTCGGCGGCCACCGGGGGCACGTCCCCGTCCGCCTCGTAGGCCCCCGCCGCCGACCAGTGGCGGATGCGGAACAGGTCGACCACCAGGCGCACCGCGTCCCGGGCCTCCCGCACCGTCGAGCGCGACGAATGGGTCACCGCCACCGGCACCTCGATCAGCGACAGCTGGTGGCGCTCGACCAGATGCAGCACCTCGATGTCGAAGGCGAACCCGTCGACCCGCGTGCGGGCGAACAGGAACCGGGCCACGTCGGAGCGGAAGGCCTTGAGCCCGCTCTGGGTGTCGCGGTAGCTGCCAAGCAGCACGGCGTAGCCGAGCCAGTTGATGGCCCGGCTGCCCCAGGCCCGCAGGACCGACGGGTGCGCCAGCGTGCGGCTCTCGGGGTGGCGGCGATCGCCGATGGCCAGGTCCCAGCCGTCCTCCACCGCCGCCAGCACCCGGCGCACCTGGCCGGGGTCGTAGGCCAGGTCCGCGTCGGTGAAGGCGACCGTCCGGCCCCGGGCGGCGAGGACCCCGACGCGCACGGCGGCCCCCTTGCCGCGGTTGCGCGACTGGACCACCACCTGGGCGGCCCCCGCCGCCAGGGCGGCGTCGGCGGTGGCGTCCGACGAGCCGTCGTCGACCACCACCACCTCGAGCCCGCCGTCGGCGTCGACGTCGGCCAGCTCCGCGGTCAGGCGGCGCACCGTGTCGCCGATCCGGTCGGCCTCGTCGAGCGCCGGCACCACCACGCTGAGGCGCAGGTCGCCGGGCGCGGGCGGGCGGGGCCAGCGCACGCGCCGGGCCCGGGTCAGCTCGCCGAGCAGGACCCACCGGTAGCCGACCAGTCGCACCGCGCCGGCCGCCACGAGGGCCACCAACTTGGCCTCGATCAGCGCGCCGGTGGCGGTGAACCCGGTGCCGGCGTACAGCGCCCGCAGCACCACGACGTCGACCGCGGCGGCCACCACGGCCACGCCGACGAACGCCGGCGGGATCTCGACCCAGCGCACATAGGGGTCGCTGCGGAACGTCACCGCCCGGTGGAGGCCGTAGGACAGGAGGCTGGCCACGGCGATGGCGGCGGCGTCGGCCACCACCAGGATCCAGCCGAAGTGCTGCCGGAACAGCACCAGCAGGCCGATGTCGACCAGGGTCGGCACCAGCGCCACGACCGCGAGCCGCCGCAGGCGCCCCGTCACGGATCCGGGTCGGGCGGCGACCAGGAGGGGGCCGACCAGGCCGGCGGACCGGCCTCGGACCATCCGGTCGTGACGTCCGCCGGCTCGTCCCCGGCCTCGTCGCGGTCGTCGCCCTCGGCGCCGCCGTCGCCGTCGACGACGCGGGCCCGGCGCCGGGCGTCGCCCGAGAACCGCACGAGCGGCCGCCGCAGCAGCAGGACCAGCCCGGCCAGGCCCAGCAGGGTGAGCGTGTAGGACAGGTACTCGACGCTCGTGCGCCCGTAGGTCAGCTCGACGTGCGTCGACGTCGGCACCACGACCATCAGGTTGGGGGCGACGCGGTAGGGCCCCTCCGCCCCCGACACCTTCCAGTTGGGGAAGTACGACATCTTGACCAGCACCGGGCTGCCGACCTCGTCGACGTCGAACGACAGGCTCTCGTCGCCCGGGTCGATGTTGCTCACCGTGACCGGGTCGACCGGCCGGGCCGCGGGCGCCTCGCCCACCGCCACCCGCTGCCAGTCGGCGGGACCGCTGGAGGCCAGCG
>DASXRH010000426.1:0-5214 GCA_036506715.1 Acidimicrobiales bacterium | reverse complement strand
CGCCCCCGCCGGGCGGGCGCCCTCGACCAGCGGGGCCGATGCCGCGTACCAGTCGGGGACCGGGGGGACGTCGAGGGTGGCGGCCGGGCCCTCGTCGATCCACGCCGGGCGGCCGGTCGGCGGGGCCGCCGGGGTCGGCGGCAAGGGGTGGCCCTGGCCGGCGTCGTAGGCCCGCGGGTAGTCGAGGGAGCGGCCGGGGTCCGGCATGCCCCGGCCACCGGGGCCGGGGCCGAAACCGGCGCCGGCCAGGCCGCCGGGGCTGCTCGAGCCCGGGCCGCCCGTGCCGGCGCCCAGGCCGCCCGGGCCGCCCATGCCGGCGCCCAGAGCGCCGCCGCCCGGGCCCAGGGCCGGAGCCCGGGTGCCGTAGCCGCCGTACGCGGGGCCCCCGGGCGAGCTGGGCCCGCCACCGGGCGGGAGCGGGGTGGCGTCCTTGGGGGTGGGGGGCCAGACCTTGCGGGCCGCGTGGTGCTCCTCGAGCTGGGGCGGGGCCTCGTCGCTGGTGAGGAGGGTGGGGGGGATGTCGATGGTGGCGGTGATGCCGTTGCCGGGGGAGTTGTCGAGGTGGACGGTGATGTGGTGGCGGGCGGCGAGGTTGCCGGCGACGTAGTGGCCCAGGTATTTGGAGGGGGCGATGGTGAAGGATTCGGCGCCGGCGAGGCGGCGGTTGGCGGCGGTGACGTCGGTGGCGGGCATGCCGAGGCCGGAGTCGATGATGGCGAGGGTGTAGCCGGGGCTGGGTGCGGCGGTGTCGGGGGCGGGGGTGGGGCGGGTGCGGCCGCGGATGTCGACGGTTTGGTCGGGGGGTGAGAAGACGAGGGCGTTTTCGATGAGTTCGGCGAGGAGGTGGGCGAGGTCGGCGGCGGCCGACCCGAGGATGGTGGCGGGTTCCACGCCGCGCACGGTGACGCGTTGGTAGTCCTCGACTTCGCCGAGGGCGGCGCGGATGACGTCGGTGAGGCGGACGGGGGCGGCCCATTTGCGGGGGGGTTCGATGCCTGCGAGGACCAGCAGCGATTCGGCGTTGCGGCGCATGCGGGTGGCGAGGTGGTCGAGGCGGAACAGGTTGGCGAGGGTGTCGGGGTCGGTTTCGTTGGTTTCGAGCTCGGTGATGAAGTCGAGTTGGCGGCCGAGGAGGTTCTGGTTGCGGCGCCCGAGGTTGACGAAGGAGTCGGCGATGTTGCGGCGCAGCACGGCTTGTTCGACGGCGAGGTCGAGGGCGGTGTCCTGGACGATGTTGAGGGCGTCGGCGACATCGGCGACTTCGTCGCGGGTGTTGACCGCCACGGGCTCGACCCGGGGCACGACCACGTCGTCGCCCAGGGGGGTCTGGAGGATGTCGAGCACGGCGTCGGGCAGGCGGTGCTCGGCCATGTCCTTGGCCTGCAGCGTCAAGGACCGCAACGGCCTCGTGATCGACCGCGACACGACGTAGGTGAGCAGGGCCGCCGACCCCAGCACCAGGGCGGCGAGCACCACGAACCACAGCTCGCGGGCCTTGGCGGCGGCGTTGAGCTGGTCGGCCCGGACGCTGATCGCCGCGCCCACCTTGTCCTGGTAGACCTGGTAGCCCTTCTCGTAGGGCACGTTGGTCGCGGCGATGACCTGGTCGAGGTTGACGGTGTGGGTGGTGAGCGCCGTGTCGATCATGGCGTTGACCGAGTCGGTCAGCTCGGCCGGGTAGTACTTCTCGGCCAGCTCGCGGTAGGCGCCCGCGGGCGTGCCCATGATCTCGGCGTTGCGCTTGAACGTCTCCTGCCACGACGAGATCTGCGTGATCTCGGCCGGGGTGTCGATGCCGCCCGGCGACAGGTAGGCGGTGGTGCTGGTGCCGCTGAGCATGATGCTCAGCACCTCGACCTGGCGGGCGCCGGTGTCGGCCAGCTCGGTGCCCTGGCGCAGGTCGGGGTCGTTCACCACCAGCGAGATGCGGGTCACGGCGTCGAACAGCGGGCTGATGATGGCCGTGTACCGGTCGAAGATCGACTGGCTGAAGGCGATGTTGGTGGAATCCCTGGGGGTGGTCGACGCGTCGATGTCGGCCCGCAGCTGGGCGAGGTTGTCGTCGAGCGTCTTCAACGCCGGGGCGAAGGCGTCGCGGATGCGGACGTCCTTGCCCTCGATCTGGTCCTTGAACTCCCTGATCGCCTTGTCGGCGGCCGCCCGGGTGTCGGGGTAGCCCGAGACCTTGAGGTCGAGCGAGCCGCCGTAGCCCACCAGCTCGAGCGCCGGCCAGGTGCGCTCGGCCTGCAGGGCGGTGGTGAGGCCCTGGGGGCCGATAGTGGCGGTGGCCAACTCGGTCTGGGACCGGACCTCGCGGGCGTCCCGGGCCGCCTGGGCCACCTCGAACATGGTCACCACGCCGAGGGCGATGAGGGGGATGGCGAGAGCGGCGGCGAGCTTGAGGCGGATGGGTACTCGGCGCAAGTCGATCCCCTCGATGGCGAAGCGAAACCCCAGCGGTTCCCGTCGTCATCATCGCGCGAATCCGGCGTGCTGTTGTGCTACCTCAGGTGTTGACGCGCAACGCAGGCATCAACCACACACGGCGGCTGCAGCCGCCACAAGCTTTGGGTCAGGAGCGCGCAGGGTGGCCGTCAGACGGCCAGCGTGACCTCGCTCGGCTCACCGCATCTGCGCCCGGGCCTGGGCCTTGGCCACCAGGCTCTCGAGCAGCGTGAGCAGGACCATCTTCACCGAGTCCTTGTTGCGGGCGTCGCACTCGACGATCGGGGTGTCGTGGGCGACCCCCAGCGCCTCGCGGATCTCGGGGGTGGGGTAGCGGGGGGCGCCGTCGAACACGTTGACGCCGATCACGAACGGGATGGCGTTGGCCTCGAAGTAGTCGATGCCCGGGAAGCTGTCGGTGATGCGCCGGGGGTCGACGAGCACCACGGCACCCAGGGCGCCGAGGCAGATGTCGTCCCACATGAACCCGAAGCGGTCCTGGCCCGGCGTGCCGAACAGGTACATCACCAGCGTGTCGTCGACCGTGATGCGGCCGAAGTCCATGGCGACCGTGGTGGTGGTCTTGCCCTGGATGTGTCGGGTGTCGTCGATGCCGGTCGACGCGCTGGTCATCGCGGCCTCGGTGCGCAGCGGCTCGATCTCCGAGATCGCGCCGACGAAGGTCGTCTTGCCGACGCCGAAGCCGCCGGCGATGACGAACTTGACCGATGTGATGCGCGTGGCGGCGCTCTCGGCGGTGGATTGCACGACGGCGTAACCTCGTGGGGCTCGTGGTGGTGGCGGGCCGGTCAGATGGCCCGGACCCGTTCGATCATCTTGGTGAGCATCGACAGCTCGATCTCGACGGGATCCGTGTGGTGGACGTCGAGGAGCCCGGCCGAGATCAGGTCGTCGGCCAGGATCATGACCACGCCCACCACCAGGTTGAGGTGGGCGGCGACCTCGGCCACCGACAGGGCCCGGACGCAGCGGTCGAGGACGAGCTGCTGCTCGTCGGGGAGGTAGGGCGGGATGTGCTCGCTGCGGGTCTGCAGCAGGGTCTCCACACGAAGGTCACGCCTCTGGGCGCGGGTACGACCCCCCGTCATGATGTACGGGCGGACCAGATCGTGACCTTCGTTCATGCGACGACCCCCGCCTTCAGCTCGGCGACCAGAGCGGGGGAGAGGACTTGGCCGGCCCGCTCGACCAGGAGCGTGGTCTGGTAGCCGACCAGGCCGATGTCGCAGTTGCGGGTGGCGACCACACCGAGGCAGCTGCCGTCGGAGATCGACGACACGAACAGGAACCCCTGGCGCATCGCCACGATGATCTGTTCCAGGCCGGCGAAGTCGAAGCACCGCGAGGCGCCGTGGCCGAGGCTCACGAAGCCCGAGATGATGGCAGCGAGCTGCTCGGCGGACGCCCGGTCGAGCGAGCTCGACGCGGCCATGAGGAGGCCGTCAGAGGACACGGCGACGGCGTCGGTCACCCCTGCGGTCTGGTCGACGAAGCTGTTGAGCAGCCAGTTGAAATTGCGGGCCTCGTCGCTCAGGGTCATGAATTCTCCTTCGGGATGTTCGGGTCGCGTCGGGTCTCGTCCAACCCGCGTTGCACGCCCTGTGTGAAGCTGGTCAGGAACGAGTAGACGCTCCTGGCCGTCGTGCTGTCCTCGTCAGCGGGACCGCCGTGACCGTTCGTGCTCCCGTTCCCGTTCCCGTTCCCCAGCGTGTGATCGCGGCCGGCGGTGCCGTGATGCTCGTGACGATAACCGGCGGGCGGACCTTGTGGGTGGTCCTGCGTGCGCCGCACGCTGAGCGGCTGCGTGGACGGCATCTGCGCGCCCCGCACCCGGCGGGCCAGACCGCCCGCCGTCTCGCCCCCTGCGGCCGGTGGCCGGGGCGACGGCTCGGGGGTCGTCGGGGTGACCGGCGTCACGTGCGACGGCGCCGCCCACGACCGGTTGGTGGGCGGGATGGTGGTCGGGGCCGACCGTGGCAGCGGCGGCGGGGGCTCGGTCGTCTGGCGGGTGGACAGCGCCGACCACAGCGGCGCCGGTGGGATCGGCTCGTCGATGGGGACCGGGCCGGTGTCGCCGAGGCCCGGCCCGATGTGGTTGGTGACGTTGGTCAGGCTGGCCAGCAGCTCGCCGTCGGGCACGGCGGCGGCCGAGCCATCGCCCGAGCGCCGGGCCCGCTTGACCAGGCCGCTGGCCGTGCGGGTGGGCTCGCGGGTCGGCTCGGAGGCCAGTGTCGCCGGCCGCAGCGGCTGCGCGGGCCGGCCCGGGACGGCGGCGCCCGGGATCTCGATGCCCGACCAGGCCGACGTCTGCGGCGCGGGCGGGGGCGCCATCGCCGGGGCCGGCCCGCCGGCGACGGGGAACGGGGACGGTGGTGGTGGCGGCGGGGCGCCGTGGCCGCCACCGCCGTTGCCCGACCCGAGGGCGGGCAGGCCGTAGGGGTCGGTGACCGGGTCGGCCAGCACGGTCTCGTTGGTGAGGAGGTCCGGCGGCAGGTCGATGGTGGCCGTGATGCCGTTGCCGGGCGAGTTGTCCAGGTGGACCTGGATGTCGTGGCGGGCGGCCAGGTTGCCGGCCACGTAGTGGCCCAGGTACTTGGACGGGGCGATGGTGAAGGACTCGGCCCCGGCCAGGCGGCGGTTGGCGGCGGCCACGTCGGGCGGGGGCATGCCCAGGCCCGAGTCGATGATCGCCAGCGTGTAGCCGTCGGGCCGGTTGCGGCCCCGGATGTCGACCGTCTGGTCGGGGGG
>DASXRH010000425.1:0-3082 GCA_036506715.1 Acidimicrobiales bacterium | reverse complement strand
GGCCACGCCTACCTGTTCAGCGGGCCCCGGGGCACCGGCAAGACGTCGACGGCCCGCATCCTGGCCAAGGTCCTCAACTGCGCCGACCCGCAGGACGGCGAGCCCGACGGCGTGTGCGAGAACTGTGTGGCCGTCGCCGAGGGCCGGGTCACCGACTGGCTGCTCGAGCAGGATGCCGCCTCCAAGAGCAAGGTCGACGACATGCGCGACCTGCTCGAACGGGTGCCGCTCGGCACCTCGGGCAACCGTAAGGTGATCATCCTCGACGAGGTCCACATGCTCAGCCAGGGCGCCGAGAACGCCCTGCTCAAGACCCTGGAAGAGCCGCCGGCCCACGTCGTGTTCGTGCTGGCCACCACCGACCCCCAGAAGGTCCGCCCGACCATCCGCAGCCGCACCCAGCACTTCGAGTTCCGGCTGCTGCCCCCCGACGTGCTGGCCGACCACGTGCGCCACGTCATCGCCGACGCCGACCTCGGGCTGGACGACGCCGAGGTCGAGGCGGCGGTCGACCACGTCATCCGCGCCGGCGGTGGCTCGGCCCGCGACACGCTGTCCGCGCTCGACCAGGTGGCGGCGCTCGGCGAGGTGGTCGACGAGACCGAGCCCGTCGACGCCATCCTCGACGCCCTGTGCGACCGGGACGCCGGCAAGGTCCTGGTGGCCGTGGCCGACGCCCTCGCCTCCGGGCGCGATCCCCGGGGCCTCGGCGAGGCCGTCATCGCCGCCCTGCGCGACGCCTTCCTCGCCCGGATGGGCGCCGCCGACGACCACCTGGCCCCCGCCGAGCGCCAGCGGGCCGCCCGGGTGGGCGAGCAGATGGGCGCGGCCGGCCTGACCCGGGCGCTCGACATCCTGGGCGAGGCGCTGATCGAGCTGGCCCGCAAGCCCGACCCCCGGATCGTCGTCGAGGTGGCGCTGGTCCGCATCACCCAGCCGGCCGCCGACGCAACCCTCGACGCCATCCTCGACCGCCTCGACCGGTTGGAGCGTGGCGGCGTCCCGGCTCCGCCCGGCCCGGGGCCCGCCGCCGAGGCGGCGCCGGTGACCGCCACGCCGGTCCCGCCGGCCGAGCCCGAGGTCCGGGCGGCCGCCCGGGGGGCCTCGGCCGCCCGCGATGCGCTGTCGACCCACCAGGCCGGCCGCGGCGGGGCCGCTGCCCCCCGATCCGGGGGCAAGCGCACCCTCGGCGCCGTGAGCCGGGGCCGCACGGCCGCCGCCCCGGCGCCCGAGGCGGGCGCCGCGCCGTCAGCCGAGCCCCCGTCGACCCCGGCGCCGACCGCGAACGGGGCGGCCGTCCCCACCGGGGCGCCGCCGGCGATGGCCGAGGTCGAGGCGGCGTGGACCGCCGGGATCCTGGCCGGCCTCCCGGTGAAGATCCGCAGCAAGTGGCGGGGCGGCCGCTGGACCCAGCCCGACGGCGGCACGCTGCGCTTCGCCGTGCCCAACGGCTGGCACCAGTCGGCCTGCGACGAGTCCCGGCGCGACGTCGAGGCGGCGCTGGCCGCCCACTTCGGCGGCCCGGTGACCGTTGCCGTGGTCGTCGAGGGCGACGCCCCCGGCGCCGCCGCTCCGGGGCCGCCCGGCGCGCCGGCGCCCGGCCCGGCCGCCGACGAGCCCGAGGACGAGCACATCGACCCCGCCGACCTGCGCGACGCCGACGACGTCGACGCCGGCACCGGCGTCGACCTGCTGCTGCGCGAGTTCGGCGGCGAACTGGTCGAGGAGGAACCATGACCGACCCAACCGACCGCCCCGACGCCGAGGTCCCCGAGGTCCTGCCGGGCGCGCTGGGTGACCCGGCGGCGCTGGGCGACCTCGGCGGGCTGCTCGAATCGGCCCAGCAGGCCTTCACCGCCCAGGCCGAGGCCGCCACCCAGATCGTCGAGGGCAGCGCCGGCGGCGGAGTGGTCACGGTGGCCATGACCGGGGCCGGCGAGGTCCGGTCGGTCCGCCTGGCCCCCGAGGTCGTCGACCCCGAGGACATCGACATGCTCCAGGACCTGATCGTCGCCGCCCTCCACGACGCCGGGCTCAAGGTCACCGAGCTCCAGCGCCAGGCGCTGGGGGCGCTCGGCGGGCTGGGCCTGGGCGACATCTTCGGCGCCGACCCCGGCGAGGGCCGGTAGGGATCGCCGAGTGGCGGTCTACGCCGGTCCCGTCCAGGACCTGATCGACGAGCTGGGCCGGCTGCCCGGCGTGGGCCCGAAGTCCGCGCAGCGGATCGCCTTCCATCTCCTCAAGCTCGACACGCCCGACGCCCTGCGCCTCGCCCGGGCGATCGCCGAGGTCAAGGAGAAGGTGTCGTTCTGCCGCACCTGCTTCAACGTGGCCGAGGGCGAGCAGTGCGGCATCTGCGCCGACCCCCGCCGCGACACCACCGTCGTGTGCGTGGTCGAGGAGCCCCGTGACCTGGTGGCGGTCGAGAAGACCGGCGAGTTCTCGGGCCGCTACCACGTCCTCCAGGGCGCCATCAGCCCCATCGAGGGCGTGGGCCCCGACCAGCTGCGGGTGCGCGAGCTGCTCGACCGCATCGGCAAGGAGGGCGTGGCCGAGGTCATCCTCTGCACGAACCCCAACCTCGAGGGCGAGGCCACGGCCATGTACCTCGGCCGGCTGCTCAAGCCCCTGGGCCTGCGGGTCACCCGCATCGCCAGCGGGCTGCCGGTCGGCGGCGACCTCGAGTATGCCGACGAGCTGACGCTGGGCCGGGCGCTCGAGGGCCGACGCGAGGTCGAGGGCTGAGCGACCGGGAACCTGGCTGGCGCACCCAGGGGCACCGGCCCGGCGGTCGAGGCGGGCGGACGGGACCGACCACCGGACCAGCACCCCTGGATGCACCAGCCCACAGGTGACCGTTGCAGCGGTAGCTGACGAGGTCGCCTGATTGGTTGCGGTGACGTTACACCTGTAACGCGCCGGGCGGCAAAGCCTGCTCTACGTGGTCGCACCGCCTCGTTGAGTCATTGAATCGTGACGCGGCGAGTGGCCGGACGATCACGGTGCCAGGTGGGTGCGGAGGGCCGCCAGCATCTCGGCCCGGGTCGACGCCCCCAGCTTCTGGCGGATCTTGGCCACGTGG
>DASXRH010000424.1:0-3352 GCA_036506715.1 Acidimicrobiales bacterium | reverse complement strand
GGCCACGTCGCGCAGGGCGCGCAGCGTCCGCACCAGCGCCACCAGCCCGACGGCGAGCAGCACCACGGCCGCCACGCTGCAGGCGGCGACGATGACCGCGGCGAGGTCGCTGGCGCTCATGCCTGGTCGCCTCTCGGTTCGTCGTGGTCCGGGCCGTCGGCCAGCCGTTGCATGCGCTCGGCGATCTCCTGCTCGTAGCCGTGCCCCGAGGGCTGGTAGTAGACCGCGCCGCGGGCCTGGTCGGGCAGGTACTGCTGGCGGACCCAGCCCCGTGGGTCGTCGTGAGGATAGTCGTAGCCCACGCCGTGGCCGAGCGAGTGGGCCGAACGGTAGTGGGCGTCCCGCAGGTGGACCGGCACCTCGCCGCCCACGCCCTTGCGCACGTCCTCCCGGGCGTGCCAGATCCCGAGCGCCGAGCGGTTGGACTTGGGGGCGGTGGCCAGGTGGACGACGGCCTGGGCCAGGTTGAGCTGGGCCTCGGGCAAGCCCACGAACTCGACGGCGTGGGCGGCGGCGGTGGCGACCACCAGGCTCAGCGGGTCGGCCTCGCCCACGTCCTCGCTGGCCAGGATGACCAGGCGCCGGGCCACGAACCGGGCGTCCTCCCCCGCCTCCAGCATGCGGGCCAGCCAGTGGAGGGCGCCCTGGGGGTCGGAGCCCCGGATGCTCTTGATGAAGGCCGAGATCACGTCGTAGTGGTCGTCTCGGCCGTAGCGGTGGAGCTTGGTGCCGAGCGCCGCCTCGGCGTCGGCCACCGTCACCCGGGGCGGGGACGCCTGCGGGTCGCGCCCGCGGGCCAGCGCCGCCGCCACCTCCAGGCTGGTCAGCGCCTGCCGCCCGTCGCCCCCGGCCCGGTCGGCCAGGTGGGCCAGCGCGTCGTCGTCGGCCTCGGCACCCTCGGCCGCCAGGCCCCGGCGCAGCAGGTCGGCGACGGCCGCGGGGTCGAGAGGCTGGAGCCGGAACAGCGTCGAGCGGGACAGCAGCGGGGCGTTGACCTCGAAGTACGGGTTCTCGGTGGTGGCGCCCACCAGCACGAGCAGCCCGCTCTCGACCGAGGGCAGCAGGGCGTCCTGCTGGGCCTTGTTGAACCGGTGGACCTCGTCGAGGAACAGGATCGTGCCCTGCTCCCGCTCCCCCAGCCGCTGCTCGGCGCGGGCCGTCACCTCCCGCACGTCCTTGACGCTGGCCGAGACGGCCGAGAGCTGCTCGTAGGCCTTGGCGGTGTGGCGGGCGATGACCTGGGCCAGCGTGGTCTTCCCGGTGCCGGGCGGCCCCCACAGGATGGCCGACGACAGCCGGTCCGCCTCCACCAGCACCCGCAGCGGCCGGCCCGGACCCACCAGCACGTCCTGGCCGACGACGTCGTCGAGGCTCAGCGGGCGGAGCCGGGCGGCGAGTGGCGCCTGGCGCGCCAACCGCTCCTCGGCGGCGGCTGCGAACAGGTCCCGGGGTGCCATTGGGGGCCGACGCTACCGGGACCACCCGGCTCAGCGGTCCGCCAGCACCTCGGCGGCCGTGGCCCGCACCGCCGGCTCGGGATCGGTCGTGGCGATGGCCGCCGCCGCCGCCAGCAGGTCGTCCCAGCCGAGCACCCCGGCGGCGAGCAGGGCGTAGCGGCGGACGTAGGGGTTGTCGTCGGCCAGCGCCTCGGCCATCACGGCCCCAACGGTGGCGTCCGGCGCGGCCGGAGCCGCCATGGCCACCGCCAGCAGCATGTGGCCCCGCCCCATCGGCGTGTGCTCGCCCGCCACCGCCGCCGCATAGCCGTCGGGCCCGAGCACGTCCATGCCCTCGCGGATGGCGGCGTCGGCCGCAGGGGCCTGCGGTCCGTCGACCACGGCGTAGCCGACGTCGGTCTCGGGGTCCTCCCACCAGGTCACCAGCGTGTCGGGGGTGGCCCGCCAACCGCGCAGCCAGCCATCGCCCGCGCCCGGGTCGACCGGGGGCCAGCCGAGGCGCTCGGCCACCGCCTCCAGCTCGGGCGCGGCGTCGAACCGCCGGGGCACCAGGCGGCGGCCGCGGTGGTCAGGCACCGGGGGTCGGCGCCCGGGTCAGCGCGGCCCGAAGCCGCTGGAGGAGGTGGTCCCTGAACTGCTCGCGCAGCCACCGCTCCACGGCGTGCTGGCTGTCGAACGACAACTCCTTCGACCTCACCAGGTTCTCCAGGTAGCCGATCACGACGTCCCGCTCGGCCAACAGCATGAGCTCGGCGTCCAGCCCCCGCTTGCCGCCCACCCGGGCCTCGGCCTCGGCCTCGAGGTTGGCGGCGCCGGTGCGGGCCCTGGCGGCCGCGCCCCGGGCGTGCATCGGGTTGGCGGCGGTGGCCATGTCTTCGATGGGCATGGCGGCGTCCCCGGCCATCGTCGCCCCCATGAAGCTGGTGGCGAACGCGGCCGGGTTGCGGGCCGGCTCCACCACGAACATGAGCCGGGTGATCGACGCGAGCTGGGCCGCCGCCGTGGGGTTGGCGGCGAACGCCGGACCGGGCGGCCGGTTGGCCAGGAGGTTGAAGATCCCCTCCTGGACCTGCGACCGGCTGATGCCGGCCCCCTCCATCTGGCTGAGCGCCGCCTGCACCTCGGGCGTGTAGCGGGCGTGGTTGCTCAGCCTGCCGTCGATCGTGACCGACATGGACGTCTTGATGTGGCCCGGGGCCGGGGAGTACGACTGCTGCTCCGACACCTGCTGGCCGCCCATCTCGATCTGCTCGTGCTGCTGGCGGGCCCGCCGGGGGTCGGCGCTGCCCTCGGGCGGCGGCCGCAGGGCGGCGGCCTCCGCGGCAGGCGACTGGGCCGGCCGCGTGATCGGCTGGTCTCTGGTGCCCCCGCCTGCCTGGACCTGGGCCTCCCGGGTCTGGCGGATCGTCTCGACCTCGGCCCGCACGGCCGGATCCGAGAGCAGCTCCTCGCCCACCTGGCGGAGGATGCGGCTGATGTCGTGGCCCACCAGGTCGACGGCGTTGGTGATGATGTTGGCGGTCGGGTTGACCTTGGCCTTGATGTCGAAGTTGCCGCCGTGGTGCTCGATCCACAGGTCGGCCAGCTGATACTCGGTCTTCCAGCCCCGCAGCTTGGACTCCAGCGCGGGGCCCGACACGCCCTTGTCGAGCAGGGCCCGCGCCTTGGGCTCGATCTCGCGAGCGGCCATGCTCACGTGCTGCTGCTTGTCCTCGGGCAGGTCGGCCCGGGGCTTGGGGCCGAGCCCGAGGCGGGACTTGGCCCCCTCGACCTTGCCCCGGGCCCAGGCCTTGGCCCCCTCGACCTTGCCCTTGGCCCACTCGGCGCCCGCCTTGACCTTGCCCTTCACCCAGCCGGCACCCCGCTTGAACATCGCGATGATCGGGGCGGCCAGC
>DASXRH010000423.1:0-1736 GCA_036506715.1 Acidimicrobiales bacterium | reverse complement strand
GTGGTGGTCGATCTCGACGAACTCGACGGCGTCGAGCTCGTCGCGCAGCCGGCGCACGTACGCCGGCGGCCGGGGCGGCACGAAGGCGACGAGCCGGGCGATCTCGGGCCGCCGCGCCAGCGCCCGCAGCGACTCGACCACCGTGTGCTGCGTGCCCATCCGGTCGGGGCCGAGGCACAGGGCGTCGACGCCGACGGACAGGCCGAGCAGCGACCGGCGGGCGGCGCCGAGGGCGTCGGCCAGCTCGGACGCCGGGTCGGTCTCGGTGGCCTGGATCCAGCCCGGGTACCAGGGGTAGCGCTCGCGCACGACCGCCTCGTGGCGGGCCTGGCGGGCGAGGACCGGGGCCGAGGCGCCGAAGCTGCCGCCGCCCCGGTGGAAGGTGAACACGTCGTCGGCGCACACGTGGCCGAACCCGTGGGCCACGGCCCGCTGGCTGAAGTCGACCTCCTCGCCGTAGCCGGGGCTGAACGCCTCGTCGAACGGCCCGACCAGGTCGAGCGCCACCCGGCGGATGTACATGCAGTGGCCGACCGCCGTGGGGATGGCCGGGCGCAGCCGCAGGCTGCCGGCGGCCACCCGACGGGCGGCCTCGTCGGGGGTGAGCCCGTCGGGCAGCCGGGGGGTCTGCCGGTTGCGGTGGGGGACCGACAGGATCGTGCCGTGGTTGGTCAGCGTGCTGGCGGTGGCCACCGTGTCGCTCCCGAGGGCGGCGGCGGTGAGGCGGGTCAGCCACTCGGGCCCCACGACGACGTCGCTGTTGAGCAGCACGACGTCGCGCCCCGGGGTGGCGGCGAACCCGTCGTTGCAGCACCGGACGTAGCCCTCGTTGCGCTCGTGGTGGAGCACGACCACGTGGTGGGCCAGCCGGTCGGCCGCGCCCCGCAGCGCGTCGACGATGCGCCGGTCGGCCCCGGCGTCCTCGACCACCAGCACCGCCACCTCGGGGGCCGTGTGGGTGGCCACGGCCTCGAGGCACCGCACGACGTCGTCGTAGCCGTTGTAGGCGGCCACGACGACCACGGGCGACGGCGCGCCGGCCAGGAGCTGCCGTGCGCTCTCGACGGTGGTGGCTTCGGAGACGGGCACCGCTCGACCTCGCTGTTCAGGACTCTCTGTGGACACCCGCCCCGAGGGCGTCCGGCCAGTTTCACACGGCGTGGCGACCCCACCGTGTCGCCACCATCAGGTCGGCGCGGGCGACGCAGCCGAACCAGCGGGAGCGCTCGTTGACGAGGTCGACCTCGACAGTGTGCGCCCCGGGCGCCGCCGGGACGCGGACCACGGCCTCGACCAGCCGGGTCTCGCCGGCGGGGACGTCGCCGGGCAGCGGCGTCCGGGCCCAGTCGTGGAGCGGTCGGCCGGAGGCCCGGTCGACCAGCCGGACCGCGACCCGCAGCTGGAGACCCGGGGCGTCGTCGCGGGGGAGGGGGGCGTCGCCTGTGTTGGTCACCGCCACCATCAGCAGCGTGTCGTTGCCGGGCTCGGTGCGCCGGTCGACCTCGGCCACCGCCAGCGCGGCCCGGTAGCCCTGGGCCGCCAGCGGGTCGGCCGGCCGGTGCGCGGCGACCTCGTCGGCCGTGACCAGTGGCAGGTCGGGGGTGGGGCCCGGGGGCGCCGGCTCGGCGCCCACCACCGCCCGCAGGCGGCACAGGTCCTCCTCGGGCACCGGCCGGGGGCGCAGGGTGGCGAAGTGCTCGGGGACGTAGAGCGTGTCGTTCATGGGCCCGCCGCCG
>DASXRH010000422.1:0-3584 GCA_036506715.1 Acidimicrobiales bacterium | reverse complement strand
ACTCGCTGGCCGAGCCCGACTTCGCCGAGCGGGATCGGGCCGGCGCCCGGGCCTTCGCCGGCGCCGCCGCGGCCGTAGGGACCCCGCAGGTCGTCTACCTGGGCGGGCTGGGCGACGACGCCGACGACCTGTCCGCCCACCTGCGCAGCCGCCGGGAGGTCGAGGCGATCCTGGCCGCCGGGACCCCCACCACCTCGCTGCGGGCCGGCGTCGTGATCGGCGACGGCAGCACCGCCTGGGAGATCCTCCGCCAGCTGGTCGAGCGGCTGCCGGCCATGGTCACCCCGCGGTGGGTCCAGACTCGCACCCAGCCCATCGCGCTGGCCGACGCTCTCCGCTTCCTCGCCGGGGTGGCCGGAGTGCCCGAGGCCGTGGGGCGCACCTACGAGATCGGCGGGCCCGAACCCCTCACCTACCGGGAGATGATGACGACCGTGGCCCGGCTCACCGGCCGCCGGCGGCTGATCGTGCCGGTGCCGGTGCTGTCGCCCCGGCTGTCGTCGCAGTGGCTGCGGCTGGTGACCGACGTCGACCTGCCCACCGCGCGGGCGCTCGTCGACTCGATGACCAACGAGGTGGTGGTGCGGGACCGGTCGATCGAGGCACTGGTGGGCCACACCACCATGACCTTCCGCGTCGCCGCCGAGATCGCTCTGGCCGACCGGGCCGACCGGCTCGACGCCGCCGCCTGAGCCGGGGCTGCGAAAGGCAGGGGGGTGGTGGTCGCCACCTGGATCGCGGGCGGCCTGGCCGCCGGTCTCCCGGCGCCCGGCCGCCGCCGGGTCGCCCTGCGGGTGCTGGGGGTGCTGGCATGGCTGGCGTTCGTCGTCGCCGTCCTGGTGCCCGGGACCTCCCGCTGGTGTCCGGTGCGCTCGACCGGGTGCTCGGCAAGGCCGACGCCGGCCCCCCGGGCCACGCTGGCCTACGCGGCTCCTCTCCCTCCCCCGCTGAACACCCGGTCGAAGCGGGCCACCACCTCGACGTGCGGGGTGTGGGGAAAGGCGTCGACAACCGTGGCGTCGACCAGCCGGTAGCCGGCGTCGCCCAGCAGCCGGGTGTCGCGCCCCAGCGAGCCGGCGTCGCAGCTGACCAGCGCGACGCGGCGGGCCCGGGTCGCGGCCACGGCCCGCACGCCGGCGGGCCCCAGGCCCGACCGGGGCGGGTCGGCGACGACGGCGTCCATGCGCCGCGATCGCCAGCGGGTCACATCGCTCCGCACCACCCGGGCGGCCAGGCCCGCGAGGTTGACACGCGCGTCGGCCGCCGCCGCCGGCGACGACTCGACCAGCTCGACCTCGGCATGCCGCGCCAGCGTGGCGGCGAACAGGCCGACGCCGCCGTAGAGATCGGCCAACCGGTCGCCGGGCCCGCACGGCCCGACCGCGGCCGCCACTGCCGTGACCAGGGCCTCGGCCGCCTCGGGGCCGGACTGGAAGAAGGACCGGGCCGACACCCGCAACCGCACCCCGTGGACCTCCTCGAACAGCCAGGCCCGGCGGCCGGCGTCGAGGGCGGCGCCCAGCACCACGCGGACCCCGTCGGGCACGGCCACGGGCCCGACGGCGGTCGCGCCCTCAACGACCACCAGGCGCCCGCCCGTGCGGGCGCCGGCCCGCACGGTCACCGTGGACCCCGGCGGGAAGCGGCCCTCGGTCACCACCTCGGCCACCAGCGGGTGGGCGACCAGGCAGCCGGGCACGGGCACCAGGTCGTGCGCGTGGTGGCGGTGCAGGCAGAAGCGGCCGGCGCCGTCGGCCTCGCCCCGCAGCGTCGTGCGGTAGCCAGTGGCCGGCAGGCCGGGGCCGGCCACCACCACCGGGTCGTCGACCCGTCCCAGCCGGCGCAGGGCCTCGGCCACCATGCCGAGCTTGAGCGCCACCTGGCCGGCGGGCTCGACGTGCTGCCAGCCGCAGCCGCCGCAGCCCGCCGCCACCCACGGGCACGGCGGATCGACCCGGGCCGGGCCCGGCGCCACCACCTCGACGACCCGGCCGCGGGCGTGTCGGCGGTGCTCGGACTCGACCTCCAGCGTGACAAGCTCGCCGGGCAGGGCCCCGTCGACGAACACGACCCGCCCGTCGGGCTCGCGCACGACGCCGTCGCCGCCGACGGCCATCCCGGTGACCCGCAGCGGTGGCGAAGGGGCGGTCACGGCCTCACCCTAGGATGGTCGCGTGGACCGTCCGATCGAGATCGCCCCCTCGGTGCTGCCGGCCGACTTCTCCCGGCTCGGCGAGGAGGTGGTCGCCCTCGAGAAGGCCGGGGTCGACCGCATCCAGTGGGACGTGATGGACGGGCACTTCGTGCCCAACCTCACCTTCGGCCCCGACGTCATCGCCGCCTGCCGGCCGCACGCCACCGTGCCGTTCGAGGCCCACCTCATGGTGGACGAGCCCGACGCCCTGCTCCCCCGGTACGTCGAGGCCGGCTGCCGGCTGGTCATCGTGCACGCCGAGGCCACCCGGCACCTGCACCGCTCGCTGGGCCGCATCCGCGAGCTGGGCGCCCAGGCCGCCGTCGCCCTCAACCCCGCCACGCCCGCCGAGGCCGTCGCCAACGTGCTCGACCTGTGCGCGATGGTGCTGGTGATGACCGTCAACCCCGGGTTCGGCGGGCAGGACTACATCGCCACCATGGAGCCGAAGATCACCCGCATCCGCCAGCTCATCGTCGACGGCGGCTACGACTGCGACCTCGAGGTCGACGGGGGCATCGCGCCCGCCACCGTCCAGGGCGCGGCCGCCGCCGGCGCCAACGTGCTGGTGGCGGGGTCGGCCCTCTTCCGCGACCCGCTCGGCCTGGAACACGCCGTGGCCGAGCTGCGCGCCCTCGCCACTGTTACCCGCTGACCAGGAGGTCCCATGTCCGACTACATCGACAAGGCCAAGGACGTCGCCCGCGACCTTGCCGACAAGGCGCGCGGGGCCGTCGCCGAGCACTCGGACCAGATCCACAACACCATCGACAAGGCCCAGAGCAAGGCCCACCAGGTCGTGGACAAGGTGGCCAAGGAGAAGCCCGAGGACGCCCCAGAGGACGCCCCAGAGGACGCCCCCGGCGACGCGTGAGCGCGGCGCCGGAGCCGCGGCACTAGAGCATCTCGCCCCGCTTGACGATCACGTTGTCGATGATGCCGTAGTCCTTGGCCTGCTGGGCCGTGAACCAGCGGTCGCGCTCGGAGTCGGCCGAGATCTGGTCGACCGTCTGCCCGGTGTGGAAGGCGATGCGGTCGGCCATGAGCTCCTTGACGTACAGGAGCTGCTCGGCCTGGATGGCGATGTCGGCCGCCTGGCCCCGGAACCCGCCCGACGGCTGGTGCATCATGATGCGGGCGTGGGGCAGCGCGTAGCGCTTGCCCTTGGCGCCGGCGCACAGCAGGAACTGGCCCATGGAGGCGCCGAGGCCCATGCACACGGTGGCCACGTCGGGCTCGATGAACTGCATCGTGTCGTAGATGGCCATGCCGGCGGTCACCGAGCCGCCCGGGCTGTTGATGTACAGCCACACGTCCTGGTCGGACTCGTCGCCCGCCAGGTGGAGCAGCTGCGCACAGACGACGTTGGCGATGTCGTCGTCGACCTCGG
>DASXRH010000421.1:0-6158 GCA_036506715.1 Acidimicrobiales bacterium | reverse complement strand
ATCGTGGCGTCTCGCCGGCCAGATTCGCCGCTGGACGTCGTCCTCGTCGTCGCCGCAGCCGCTGGCTGCGCCTTCCTCCTGCGTCCTCGCCAGCGCCAAATCTGACTCGGCGATACATCCACGTGACTTCCGCGAGCGCCCGCTAGCCGCAGACGTCGAGGGCCAGCACCGCCAATGCCCGGGCGGCGGTGTGGACCTCCGCCACCGCCACCGACTCGTCGGGGGCGTGGGCGGCCGCGCTGTCGCCGGGGCCGTAGTGGACGGTGGGGATGCCGCCGAGGCCGGTGAGCAGGCGCAGGTCGCTGCCGTAGGGCGCGCCCCAGACGGCCGGCGGGTCCCCGGCGCCGGCGGGGGCGCCCCGGGCACCGACGGCGGCCCGGTGGGCGGCGCCGACCCGGGCGACCAGGTCGCTGCCCTCGGGCAGCTGCCCGGAGGCGAATTGCCCGCCCCACCACTCGACCTCGGCCGGGTGGTCCCGCAGCCAGGGGTCGGCCGCGCCGGCCTCGGCCACGGCCGCCTCCAGGTCCCGGCGGGCGGCGGCGGGCTCCTCCCCCAGGGCCACGCCGAGCCGGCCCTCGGCCACGAGCAGGTCGGGCACCGACGACGCCCAGTCACCGGCCCGCACTACGCCGATCGACAGCGGGTACGGGACCGGCCACCGGGCCATCAGCGGGTCCGGGGCGGCGTTGCGCCGCGCCTCCAGGTCGGCCAGCGCCCGCCACAGGGGCCACAGCTTGTCGACGGCGCTCACCCCGTCGGTCCGCCGGGACGCGTGGGCCGACCGGCCCCGCACCCGCAGCCGGAAGGTCAGGGCCCCGGCACAGGCGGGCACCAGGTCCAGCGCGGTCGGCTCGGGCACCACGCAGGCATCGGCCCGCCACCCCCGGGCCAGCAGGCCGAAGGTCCCGAGGCCGCCGTCCTCCTCGCTCTCGACCCCGGCCACCAGCACGTCACCCCGCAGCGCCACGCCCGACCGCGCCAGCGCCCGCACGGCCCAGCGGGCGGCGACGAGCCCGCCCTTCATGTCGCAGGCCCCCCGCCCGTGCACCGCACCCCCGGCCACCCGCCCGCTGAAGGGGTCGCCGGCCCGCCAGGCAGCGAGGTCGCCCGCCGGCACCACGTCGACGTGACCGTCGAGCATGAGCGTGGCCCCGCCGCCGGTCCCGGCCAACCGCCCGACGACCCCCCACGCCTCGTCCCGCGCCACCTCGCCCCTGGGGCAGTCGGGGAGGTCCCGTAGCTCGCCGAGCGGTAACCGCCAGTGGTCGACGTCGAGCCCGTCGGCAGCCAGATCCGCGGCCAGCAGGGCCACGACCTCGTGCTCGGCGGCCGACCCGGTGAGGCTGGGCACCCGCACGAGCCGGGCCAGGGCCGCCACCATCGCGTCGACCTCGGCGTCGACGGCCTCCAGCACGAGCGCCCGATCATCCACGGGGGCCAGTGTGCTCGTCCGGCGGCACACCGGGCCGCCCGGCGGCCCCCGGCGCCGCGTCAGGGCACGATGGTCAGCGGCCAGGCGATGTGACGGCTGAGCCGGCGGCCCACCGAGGCGATCACCGGGTTGGCCGGGTGCCGGGAGGCGCCCACCACCACCACAAGGTCGGCCGCCACGGTGTCGGCCAGGTTGGCGAGCTCGTCGGCGGTCGCTGACCCGTGCCCGCCCCCGTGCCGTCGGATCACGCGCCCACCGGGCTACCCGCCGGCGCGGCCCAGGTCGGCGTGGGTCTCGGCCGGCAGGTCCAGGCCCAGCTCCCGGGCCACCTCCCGGTAGCGCCCGGCCTTGGCTTCGAGCTCGGCCTGGAAGGCCTGGAGCACGGCCACCTTGGCGAGCACCTGCTCCTGGGTGCGGGCGTTGAGCCGGGCGGCCTCGATCACGATCTCGCGCTGGCGGGATCGGCCGACGCCGCCCCGCCGGTACTCGGTGGACAGCTCGGCCAACCGGTCGTCGGCGTCGAGGATCTCGCGGATCTCCTCGAGGTTGAAGGCCATGATCGCCTGGAGCTCGCGTATGCGGAGCAGGCGCTCGCGGTCGGCCTCGACGTAGCGGCGGGACCCGCCCGGGCTGTAGTGGGAGGGCCGGAGCAGGCCCAGCTCCTCGTAGTAGCGCAGGGTTCGGGGCGAGACGCCGAGCTGCTCGGCCACCTCGCCGATGCGGTAGCGGCGTTCCTCGGTCATGCGGGCACCCACTCCTCGGGCTGGGGCGACGCCGCCGGGTCGGGCCGGCGGTCCACGGGCTCGCCGAACGCCCCGACCTCCTCTTCCTCCTCCCCGGCAACGTAGCGGCCGCCCCGCAGCCACGACGCCCAGGCGGCCACGAGGCACATGACCACCGAGGCCGAGAAGGCGATGCGGAGCCCGTCGATGAACGGCGCCGAGATCAGCTCGGGGAAGAACGTCTGGCCGGTGATGTCGGCCGCCTTGGCGGGCGGCAGCTGGTCGAGCGTGTCCTGGCCGACCAGCTTCTCCATGGGGTTGTAACCGAGGAAGGCGGCGAACAGGCTGCCCACCGGGGGCTCGTCGGCGATCCGGGCGGCGTTGGCCGGGGGGACGCCGTCACTCTCGAGGCCGGCCCGCATGTTGGTGGGCAGCGTGCTCGACAGGCCCACGATCATCAGGCTGAAGAACAGGCCGATCGACAGCACCATGCCGGTGTTCCGGAAGGTGGCCCGCATGCCCGATGCGGCCCCCGCTGCCCGGCAGGCACGCTGTTCATGATGCCCGTGGTGTTGGGGGCGGCGAACAGGCCCATGCCGACGCCGTTCATCAGCAGGAGCAGGGCGAACACGGGGAAGCCGAAGTTGGCGGGCAGCAGCATGAGGAACCCGAACGAGGCGGCCGCCAGCAGCATCCCGCCCACCGAGAACGGTCGGGCACCGTAGCGGTCGGACAGCCACCCGGCGGCGGGGCCGGCGACGAGGAACCCGACGGTCAGCGGCAGCATGTAGATCCCCGGCCCACAGGGGCGTGCGCTCGAAGCTGTAGCCGTGCAGCGGCAGCCAGATGCCCTGCAGCCAGATGATGAGCATGAACTGCAGCCCGCCCCGGCCGATCGACGACAGCAGCGAGGCGGCGTTGCCGGCCGTGAAGGCCCGGATGTGGAACAGGTCGAGGTGGAACATGGGATCGGCGACCCGCAGCTCGATGAGCACGAACAGCGCCAGGAGCGCCACGCCGCCGATCAGCTCGGCGAGCACGACGGGGCTGGTCCAGCCCATGGTGTGGCCGCCGGCCGGCTGCAGCCCGTAGGTGATGCCGAGCAGGATGAGGATGAGCCCGGCGGCGAAGGTGACGTTGCCCCACCAGTCGATCGGGGTGCGCTTCTGCCGGCCCAGCTCCCGGAGCTTGGCGTAGGCCCAGATGGTGCCGAACAGGCCGAAGGGCACGTTGACCCAGAACACGAGGCGCCAGTCGACGTCGGCCAGGAGGCCGCCGGCGATGAGCCCGATGAAGCTGCCGGCGATGGCGGCCACCATGGAGATGCCCATGGCCCGACCCCGCTCGTCGGTGGTGAAGGCGTCGGTGAGGATGGCCGTCGAGTTGGCGATCAGCAGCGCGCCGCCGATGCCCTGCACGATCCGCCACACGATGAGCCACATGGCCGCCGAGCCGCCGTGGCCGGGCGTCAGCGACAGGGCGATCGAGGCGGCGGTGAACACGGCGAACCCGGCGTTGTACATCCGCACCCGGCCGAACATGTCGCCCAGCCGCCCGAACGTGACCACCAGCACGGCGGTCACCACCAGGTAGCCCATGAGCATCCACAGCAGGTAGCCGATGTTCCCGGGCGTCAGGGGGTCGAGGTGGATGCCCCGGAAGATGGCCGGGAGCGAGATGAGGACGATCGATGCGTCGAGCGACGCCATGAACATGCCGAGCGTCGTGTTCGACAGCGCCGTCCACTTGTAGCGGGGCGAGACCGGGCGGTGGCGGTGGCATCGGGTCAGTGTGCCGACGCCGAACATTAACGTCAACGTCAACTTCTAGGTCGACGACGGCTCACCCCGGTCGGCCGGACCGGCCCGGGCAGGCCGGCTACTCGATGCGCAGGCCCGAGATGGCCCGGCTGATCACCAGCTGCTGGATCTGCTCGGTGCCCTCGAAGATGTCGTAGATCTTGGCGTCGCGGTGCATGCGCTCGACCGGGTACTCCCGGGTGTAGCCGTAGCCGCCCAGGATCTGGATGGCCCGCTCGGTCACCCACACCGCGGTGCGGCCGGACTTGAGCTTGGACATCGAGCCCTCGGCGTTGGTGTAACCACCGTTGCGGGCCAGCCAGGCGGCCCGGTACACCAGGAGGCGGGCGGCGTCGATCTCGGTGGCCATGTCGGCCAGCATGAAGGCGATGGCCTGGTTCTCGATGATGGCCTTGCCGAAGGCCCGGCGCTCCTTGGCATAGTCGAGCGCGTACTCGTAGGCGGCCCGGGCGATGCCGACGGCCATGGCGGCCACCGACGGCCGGGTTGCCTCGAAGGTGGCCATGGCCGGCTGCTTGGCCCCGGTGCGCTGCTGCTCGCGGGCCCGGGCCAGCTTCTCGTCGAGCTTCTCCTTGCCGCCGAGCAGCAGGGAGCCGGGCACCCGCACGTCGTCGAGCACGACCTCGGCCGTGTGCGACGCCCTGATGCCGTGCTTCTTGTACTTCTGGCCCTGCGCCAGGCCCTTGGTGCCCGGCGGGATGACGAAGCTGGCCTGGCCCCGGCCCTTGAGCTTGGGATCGACGGTGGCCACCACCACGTGGATGTCGGCGATGCCGCCGTTGGTGATCCAGGCCTTGGTGCCATTCAGCACCCACTCGTCGGTGGCCTCGTCGTAGACGGCCCGGGTCTTCAGCGAGCTGACGTCGGACCCGGCGTCGGGCTCGGACACGCAGAACGCCCCGAGCTGGATCTTGTCGGCGGTGCCGAAGCACTGCGGGACCCACTCCATGACCTGCTCGGGCAGCCCGGTGCCGGCGATGCCGGCGGCGGCCAGGCCCGAGCCGAAGATCGACAACCCGATGCCGGCGTCGCCCCAGAACAGCTCCTCCAGCGCCACCGGCAGGGTGAGCCCGCTCTGGTCGCCGAGCGACGACTGGGCGAAGAAGTCGAAGGAGTAGAGGCCGATCTTGGCCGCCTCCTCGACGATGGGCCAGGGGAACTCTTCCCGCTCGTCCCACTCGTGGGCCGCCGGGCGCACCACGCTCTCGGCGAAGTCGTGGACCCACTTCTGGATCTGCTGCTGGTCTTCGTTGAGTTGGAGAGAGAACTCGCTCATTGGAGGACGGCCCCTGATCGGCTGGAGAACGGCGACCGGCGGCGCGGCCGGAGATGGTTCCCGCGCGCAAGCGATTACCGGTCGGTAACAAGCCTACCCGGCGCGGGCCGGGCTCCGCTCGCTGCCCGCCGGGTCGGTCGAGAGGCCGTCACGTCCCGCGTCCCCGCGGGGCCCGAAGGTCACGAAGAGTGCATGACATCTCGCACTGTGCGTCGTAGCCTGCGGCCGTGGACACCAGCACCCAGGATCCGGCCTACGGGTCCCACATGGCCGCCGAGGATCCGACCAAGGCGATCTGGCGCCGGATCTTCGCCTACGTCATCGACGCGGTCGTCGGAGGGCTGATCGTCGGGCTGGTGTTCCTGGCCATGGCCGACATCGACACCCAGAAGGCGGAGCGCTGCCCCGACCCCGCGCCCTCGGGCCGCTTCTGCTACGACGCCGACCGGGGCACGCCGCAGCCGGGCGACGAGATCATCCTGGTCGACAGGGACGCCGTCTGGGTCGCCGCCGGGGTGGCGCTGGGCTGGGGCATCATCAACCAGGTGCTGCTCCAGGGCCTGACGGGCGCCAGCGTGGGCATGTTCGTCACCGGCGCCCGGGTGGTGAAGCCCGACGGCAGCCGCCCGGGGATCGGCCGGGCGTTCGTCCGCAACCTGCTGTGGATCGTCGACGGGATCAACCTCATCCTGCCGATCGGGCTGTGGGTGGCGATGTTCTCCCGTGGCCATCGCCGCATCGGCGACATGGTGGCCAACACCTACGTGGTGAAGTCGCGCTTCGCCGGCTACCCGGTCCGCCTGCCCTGACCCCTAGCTCGGGCGGACCACCGTGCCGCCCGCTGTGTCCTCGACCACGTAGCCCGCGGCGGCGATGCGGTCGCGCAGCGCGTCGGCCCGCGCCCAGTC
>DASXRH010000420.1:0-6440 GCA_036506715.1 Acidimicrobiales bacterium | reverse complement strand
TGGGGGATGGTCGGCGGGTGGGGGACGAGCCGGGGCCGCGCTGGATCCATCGCCGCGGCGTGGTGCTCGCCGCCCGCTTCCACCCGGCCGACGGGTCGCCACCCCGGGACGCGCTGGTGCGGCTGTCGCTCGCGTTCGGCTGGCCGGCGCCTGTCCCCGACTTCGTGGGCATGGGCATCCGGATCCTGCCCGACGGCGGCGACCTCCTGCTGGCCTCGGCCCGGATGGATGGCGACCACCGGCTGACCTGCAGCCGGGACGTGCTGGGCTGCGCCCTCGCCAGCGGGTTGCCGTGCCGGGTGGCCGGCGCCGACCGGCGGGTGGCGGCCGTGCCCCGGGATCCCCGGCCGGGCACGCTCGCCGGCCTCGGCGACGGCGCCGGCGTGGCGCCGGCGGTCTACGACCTGGCCGCCCGCGCCCGCCCGGGGTCCTGGGAGCCGCTCGGCCGGCTGGAGCTGACCGGCCCGGCGCCTCCGGGCACCGCCCTGCGGCTCCGCCCGCCCGCCACCCCCCGGCGGTGGATCACCCCGCTGCGCCGCGCCGTCTACCGCTTGTCGCAGCGCCCGGGCGGTGCGTGGACCCGCTACGTGCCGCGCTGGCCGGCCAGGTGGCGCAGGCCCGCCAGCCCCGGCTGGAAGAGGTAGGCCCCGCCGAGCGAGCGGACGAGCCGGGGGACGGCGCCGAGGATGGCCGGCTCGGGGGCGGGGACCGCGAAGCGGCGGTCGGCGCCGCCGTGGCCGGCGATCGGGTCGGCGGTGTCGCCGGCGCCGAAGGCGTTGCCGTCGTTGAGCCACTCGCGCTGGGTGAACTCGAACTGGCGGGCCAGGTCGGCGCAGTAGGCGAGGAACAGCAGCCCGCGCTCCTCGCCGTCGTCGGCGGTCGCCTCCGGCGCCAGCGGCGGGCCGTAGGGCATGCCCCGTCGCAGCAGCCGGTGCCGGCTCACCAGCCCCGGCGCCAGGAGCGCGATCTCCCGGGGGTTGGCCCGGCGCACATGGCTGCCCACCGGGCACAGCTCGCCGGGGTCGTCGCCGAACAGCGACCCGTCGGGCCACCGGCCGACCAGTTGGGCGGCGAGCATCCCGGGTCCGCCGGCGTGGGTCGCGCCCCGCTCGGCCAGCAGCCGGCGGAAGCCGGCCACGTCCTGCGCCAGCTTCCGCCACACCAGGAACGAGCCGTTGCGGACCAGCTCGTCGGGGCCGGGCAGCGGCGGCCGCTCCTCCTCCTCGTCGGGGTAGCCGAACACGAACTCGCCCGCCTGCACCGGCCGCCACCGGTCGCCGCCGAGGTACGTCCCGTTGCCCTCGACCACGGTCGGTGCCAGCGCGCCGGCCACCGCGGGCTGGCTGATGCCGTCGGCGAACCCGAAGTGCTCGATCCGCAGGTCGGGCGACCCCCTGGCCGGCCCCCGCAGCGTGGCCAGCACCTCGGTGTGGAGCAGCGTCAGCCCCCCGGCCTCCGCCGTCGTCGCCAGCCCGGCCGCGGCGGCGGCGCACGGGCCCCCCTCGCGGGCCTGCGCCATGACCAGCACGTGGGCCCCCTCCTGGTGGGGTCCGCCGGGCTGCCAGCGCGCCGGGTCGTCGGGGCCGACGTCGCCGATCCGCTCGGCCCGGGCCCGCATGCCGTCCCGGAAGGCGTCCGGGAACGCGGCCAGCGTGGCCGCCGGCACGCCGAGCGCTCCCAGGCCGGCGAACGTGAAGGCCAGGTTGAGCGTCGTCGCCGGCGGGGCGTCGCCCCACGGGCTGCCGGGGGTCACCTCGGGCACGGTGGCGGCCAGCCAGCGGCGGGCGGCCGCGGGGTCGTCGACCCGGAAGACCAGGTGGCGGCCGTGGTCGAAGCCGTACCCCCGCAGCACGTTGCCCTGGACGTCGTCCCAGTCGATCGGGTGGTCCACCGCCGCTCCTCAGATCTGGGCCAGGCGCTCGGCCAGCTGGTCGGGCGGCAGCGGCGGGACGGCGGCGGCCACCGCCAGCGCCCGTCCCGACCGGTCGAGCGCCCGCCGGACGTCGGCCACCGCCATCCCCGACCGGCAGGGGAAGAACAGCCCGGGCTTCAGGCGGTGGCGGCCCAGCCAGTCGGCGGCGGCCCGCGGGTGGGCGTGACCGGGGAAGCCGGGGCTGGCGCCGAAGATCTCGTCGGCCGCGGGGCCGAGCCCGGTCACGAGCCGCTCGGCATAGCCGTCGGCCGGGCCGTCGACCGTGGCCGCCAGCAGCAGGTGGCCGTCGCCGTCGACGTCCGCCGGGCCGCCGGCGGCGCGGGCCCAGTCGAGGGGGGCCAGCCGGGCCACGTGGGTGCCGCCCACCCGCTCGAACATGGCGGGGTCGCGGGCCTGCAGGTCGGCCAGCCTCCGGGCCAGGTCGGCGCCGGCCCCGGCCGCCACGGGCACCGCCACCGCGAACGGGGACACGCGGTGGCGGGCGCACAGCCCGGCCCGCACGCTGGCCCACCGGGACAGGCGGACCGGGGCCGGCGCCTGGGCCAGCGCCGCCACCACCGCCCGGGCGGCCGCCACCCGCTCGGCCGGGCGGGACGGGTCGACCGCCCGCAGCGCGTCGAGCGCGGCCGCCGTCGCGCAGGCGGTGTCGACCTCCTTGACCGTGGCCGCCGGGTAGGCGACGTAGCGGACGTGCTCGGGGGCCCGGCGGTCGAGCACGTAGCGGATGAGGCCCCGCGTGGGCCGGGGCCCGGGGAAGCCCACGGTCGACCCGAACGACCACTTCATGCCCGTCGCGATCCCGAGGCCGAAGGCGGCCAGGTACTCGGGCAGGTCACCGTCGAAGTCGGCGATGAACACCATGCCCGCCCGCCGGCGGCCGCCCAGGCCACCGGGCAGCGAGCGGAAGGGGATCCACTGCGCGAAATGGATGAACCGCAGCTCCGAGAGCGGTGACGACCTCGCGAACAGACCGACGAGGAGTAGCTTGGCCCTGCTGCACCAGTACCCCCACGGACGGAGCGGGGCCATCACGGTGAGGGCGTTGGAACGGGTGGTCGAGTTCATGGCGTCCGGGCGTCGGGGAGCCTCGACCCCGCGGCCGGGCAAGCGGTAGGACGGGCACGACGATGCCAGAAGGCCAGCTCACCTTCCAGATCCTCGGTCCGCTGGTGGTCCAGCGCGACGGTGAGGAGATCACGCTCGGCGGTCCCCGGCAGCGGGCGGTGCTGGCCCACCTGGTGCTGCGGGCCGGCCACGTCGTCCCCGCCGAGCGGCTGGTCGACCAGATCTGGGGCGACCGGGTGCCCGCCACCGGCACCGGCCCGTTGCGCACCTACGTGTACCAGCTGCGCCAGCTGCTGGTCACGGGACCCGACGGCACGGGCCCGAGCGCGGTGGGGTCGCGGTCGCCCGGCTACATCCTCGACATCGCCACCAGCCAGGTCGACGCCCCCCGGTTCGAGGCCCACTTCGGCGACGCCCGCGCGGCCGTGACGTCGGGGGCGCCCACCCGGGCGCTGGCCCGCCTCGACGACGCGCTGGCGCTGTGGCGGGGTCCGGCGCTCGGCGACCTCGCGGGCGAGGCCGGCCTCGAGACCGAGGCCACACGCCTCGACCAGCTGCGGCTCACCGCCCAGGAGCTGCGGGCCGAGCTGCTGCTGGCCACCGGCCAGCACATCCTGGCCGCCACCGAGCTGCCCGCGCTGGCCCGCACCAACACCACCCGCGAGCGGCTGTGGGCGCTGCTCATGACCGCCCTCTACCGGTCGGGCCGCCAGGGTGACGCCCTGCGCACCTACAACGAGGCCCGCGGCCACCTCATCGGCGAGCTGGGCATCGAGCCCGGCGCCGAGCTGCGGGGCCTCGAGCACGCCATCCTCCGCCAGGACCCCGCGCTCGACTGGCGACCGGGCGCCGAGCCCCTGCTCGTCGGCGGGCCCCGGCGGGCCGTCGAGCCGGTGGGCACCGGCGGCGGGGCCGCCGGCCGGGGCCGCCACAACCTGCCCCGCCAGCTCACCAGCTTCCTCGGCCGCATCACCGAGCGGGCCCTGGTGGCCGAGGCGCTGGCCGACGGCCAGCTGGTCACCCTGTGCGGTCCGGCCGGCTGCGGCAAGACCAGGCTGGCCCTGGCGGTCGGCGAGGGCCTCGTCGAGCGCTACCCGGCCGGCGTGTGGTTCGTCGACCTGTCGGCCGTCTCCGACCCGGCGATGGTGACCCGGACGATGGCCGCCGCCCTCGGCACCGAGACCGACCAGGCCCGGCCGCTCGACCACCTGTGCCGCACCATCGGCGACGACGAGATGCTGGTCGTGCTGGACAACTGCGAGCACGTCATCGAGGCGACCGCCGAGGTGACCGAGACCGTGCTGGCCCGGTGCCCGTCGGTCCGCATCATGGCCACCAGCCGCGAGGAGCTGCGGGTCGGTCCCGAGACCGTGCTGCGCATCGGGGCCCTCGGCCTGCCCGTGGACCCGGCGCCCGGCGCCGACCCCGAGGGCATCCTGCGGTCCGAGGCGGTGCAGCTGTTCATCGAGCGGGCCCGCTCGGCGCTGGCCGGCTTCGACCCCAGCGGCGAGACGCTCGACCTGGTGGCCCAGATCTGCCGGCGGCTCGACGGGATCCCGCTGGCGCTCGAGCTGGCCGCCGCGCTGGTGGCCAGCCTGCCGGTGGGCGAGATCGCCGCCCGACTCGACGACCGCCTGCGCCTGCTCGGACCGGCCCGGCGCCGGGCCCTCCCCCGCCAACGCACGCTGCGGGAGGCGCTCGACTGGAGCTTCGACCTGCTCGACGACCCCGAGCGCGAGCTGTTCGTGCACCTGGGCGTGTTCTTCGGCGACTTCACCCTGCCGGCCGCCGAGGACGTGGCCGACCTGGCCGACGACCCGATGGCGGTGGTGCGGGGCCTCTCGCACCTGGTCACCAAGTCGATGGTGGGGGTGGTGTCGAGTCGCGACGGCACCGATCGCTACCGCCTGCTCGAGACTGTGCGCCAGTACGCCCTCGAGCACCTCGAGCGGGACCCGCAGGCCGACGAGATCCGGCGCCGCCACGCCCACCACTACGCGGCGTTCATCGTCGAGGCCGAGCGCCACGTCCACGGTCCGGCGGCGTCCGAGTGGCTGGCCCGGGTCGTGTCCGAGCTGCCCAACCTGCGGGTGGCGCTGGCCTGGGCCTTCTCGTCGGGCGACCTCGAGACCGGGCTGCGGCTGGCCGGATCGCTCAGCTGGTTCCTGGCCCGCGTCGGCCTGCTCGACGAGGCCGCCCGCTGGCTCGACGAGGGCGTCCGCCGGCGCGAGGAGCTCCCCCGCGACCTGCGGCTCAAGGCCGTCACCGCCGCCAGCGCCGTCGCCTTCATGCGGGGCGAGTTCATCCTCACCCGCGAGCTGGGCGAGGAGGGCGTGGCCATCGCCCGCGAGACCGGCGACGCCCATCAGCTGGCCACCTCCCTCATCCTGCGGGGCGGGGCCGCCGTCTACGAGGGCGAGCCGGCCCGGGCCGACGAGTGCTTCCGGGAGGCCGGGCCACTGTGCGACCGGCTCGGCGACCGCTGGGGCCGGGCCTACATGCTCACGATGGAGGCGGTCAGCTCGCGGCGCACCGGCCACCACGACGCCGCCCGCGAGCAGCTGGAGGAGTCGCTCGCCATCTTCCGCGAGCTGGGCGACCACCACGGGCAGGTGCTGCCGCTGGTGAACCTGGCCCTCATCGCCCAGGACGAGGGCCACCTGACCGACGCCCTCGACGCCGCCCGCGACGCGGCCCGCCTGGCCGTGCGCCTCGCCGACCGCCAGCTCCAGCACACCTCGATGTGCGTGCTCGGCCGGATCGAGCAGTCGATGCGCGAGCGGGAACGGGCCCGCGAGCTGCTGGTCCGCAGCATCACCGACTTCCCCGGCGCCCATCACCGCCTCATCGTGGCGATCGCGCTGGAGGGTCTGGCCGGCCTGGCCGTCGACCTGGGCGACCATCGGGCCGCCGCCGCGCTGCTGGGGTTCGCGGCCGCCATGCGCGAGCAGTGGGCGATCCAGGTCTCGGGTCCCCGAGCGCGCGAACTGGAGGCGTGGCTGGCCACCGCCCGTGGCGCCGTGGGCGACGACGTGGTGCAACGCGAGCTGGCCCGGGGCCGGCGGATGGGGTTCGACGACGTGCTGGCGCTGGCCGAGGAGGCCACGATCGACCTGGCCGCGGACACGGCCACCGTCGACCTCATCGCCGGCGTCGGCTAAGCCCGGCGGCGCACGGCGCCGTCGGCCGGGCGGGACCGACGACGCAGGCGGGACCCGGCGGGGCCGGCGGCGCAGGCCACACCGGGCGCACGCCGGGGCCGGCGACGAGGGTGGTCGGGGCAGGGACGGCTCCGGGCGCCCCACGACCGGCCGCCACCGGGGGCCGCGCCGGCCGGCCGTGGGGGGTTCGGCCCGCCGGCGCGCGACCGGGTCGAGGCACGGCCGCGGGACGCCGGGAGATGCGCCCCGACCACGCCGGCCCCTCCTCGTTTCATGGCGAC
>DASXRH010000419.1:0-5614 GCA_036506715.1 Acidimicrobiales bacterium | reverse complement strand
GCGAACCTTCCTCCACGTCGTGTGTGACGTCTCCGTGAGCACGTTCGGCGGGTGAGGCGGCCCCCAGCGCTCCGCCTGTCAGGGGCGCGGCTTGGCCGCGCAACACATCGGGACGAGGCTAGCG
Source organism: Acidimicrobiales bacterium (assembly GCA_036506715.1). Lineage (GTDB taxonomy): Bacteria > Actinomycetota > Acidimicrobiia > Acidimicrobiales > VFJN01 > ZC4RG19. Next base: position 5,490 of record DASXRH010000419.1, on the reverse strand, counting down.
CGCCCGCCGCGCCCATTCCCACGCCCCGCGGTCGCCCATCGATGGCACCTCGTGGCGCTCGGGCCGCTACCGTGGTCGGGCCCGTACGGGCGCGGACGGCGCGCCAGCGGGCCTCGGACGGGCACAGGCGGCGGCAGCCGGCTAGGGAGGTCAGACAATGGCGCAGATCGCCGTCATCGGTGCGGGGTACGTGGGGCTGACCACGGCCGCCTGCTTCTCGCACCTCGGCCACGACGTGGTCTGCGCCGACATCGACGAGGCCAGGGTCGAGCAGCTCAGCCGGGGTGAGGTGCCCATCGTCGAGGCCGGGCTCGACGCCGAGGTGCGCGAGGGTCTCGAGGAGGGCCGGCTGCGCTTCGTGGTCGGCGCCGCCGAGGCCGCCCGGTCCTGCGAGTTCGCCTATCTCTGCGTGCCCACGCCCCAGGGCGACGACGGGTCGGCCGACCTGTCCTACATCGAGGCCGTCGCCCGCGAGATCGGCCCTGTCCTGCCGTCCGAGGCCGTGGTGGTCAACAAGTCGACCGTGCCCGTGGGGTCGACCCGGGTGGTCGAGCGGGTGCTCGGGCGCGACGACGTGGTCGTCGTGTCCAACCCCGAGTTCCTGCGGGAGGGATCGGCGGTCCACGACTTCCTCAACCCCGACCGCATCGTCATCGGCAGCGACGACCAGTCGGCCGCCGTGCGGGTCGCCTCGCTGTACATCGGGGTGACCGCCCCCATCATCGTCACCGACCCGGCATCGGCCGAGACGATCAAGTACGCCTCCAACGCCTTCCTGGCCAGCAAGATCAGCTTCGTGAACGCCATCGCCGCCGTGTGCGAGGCCGTCGGGGCCGACGTGAAGGACGTCGTGCTGGGCATGGGCTACGACAAGCGCATCGGCCACGAGTTCCTGAAGCCCGGCCCGGGCTGGGGCGGGTCGTGCTTCCCCAAGGACTCGCGGGCGCTGGTGCACATCGCCGAGTCGGCCGGCTACAGCTTCGACCTGCTGGCCGGCGTCATCACCGTGAACGAGGACCAGTTCCAGCGGGTGGTGGCCAAGGTCCGCACCATGGTGGGCGGGTCGCTGGAGGGTGTGACGGCGGCCGTCTGGGGCCTCACGTTCAAGGCCCGCACCGACGACACCCGCGACTCGCCGGCGCTGCGCATCGTCGACCTGATGACCGCCGCCGGCGCCGACGTCCGGGCCTACGACCCGGCGGTCAAGGGCCCGGTCGGGGGGGTCGAGCCCGCCGCCGACCCCTACTCGGTGTGCGACGACGCCGACGTGCTGGTGGTGCTCACCGAGTGGGACGAGTTCCGCTGGCTCGACTTCGACAAGGTCGCCGGCCTCATGGCGTCACCCCGCGTGGTCGACGCCCGCAACCTGCTAGACAAGCCGGCGCTGGAACGCCGGGGGTTCAGCTACGTCGGCATCGGCCGCTGACGTCGCTCGGCGCACGGAGGACATGCGCTGATGGCGAGGGTCGTGGTCACCGGCGGTGCCGGTTTCCTGGGGTCGCACCTGTGCGACGCGCTGCTGGCCCGGGGCGACGAGGTGGTCGCCATCGACAACCTGCTCACCGGGTCGGTCGACAACATCGAGCACCTGTTCGGCCAGCCCGGGTTCACGTTCGTGGTCCACGACGTCAGCCAGTACGTGTGGGTGCCGGGCCCGGTCGACGCCGTGCTCCACTTCGCCAGCCCGGCGTCGCCCGCCGACTTCGAGCGCATCCCCATCCAGATCCTGAAGGTGGGCAGCCTCGGCACCCACAACTGCCTGGGGCTGGCCAAGGCCAAGTCGGCCCGGTTCTTCCTCGCCTCCACCAGCGAGGTGTACGGCGACCCGCAGGTCCACCCCCAGCCCGAGTCGTACTGGGGCCACGTCAACCCCATCGGGCCCCGGGGCGTGTACGACGAGGCCAAGCGGTTCGCCGAGGCGATGACGATGGCCTACCACCGGGCCCAGGCGGTCGACGTGCGCATCGTCCGCATCTTCAATACTTTCGGGCCCCGGCTGCGCCTCGACGACGGCCGAGCCATCTCGAACTTCGTGTACCAGGCCCTGCTCGGCAAGCCGATCACCGTGTTCGGCGACGGCCGCCAGACCCGCAGCTTCTGCTACGTCGCCGATGAGGTGCGGGGCTTCCTCGCCCTGCTCGACGGCGACATCACCGGCCCGGTCAACATCGGCAACCCGGCCGAGTACACGGTGCTCGAGCTGGCCGAGATGGTCATCGAGGTCACGGGCTCGACCTCCGAGATCGTGTTCGAGCCCCTGCCGGTCGACGACCCCACCCAGCGCCAGCCCGACATCACCCTGGCCCGCACCCGGTTGGGCTGGGAGCCGGAGGTCGACCTGCGCGAGGGCCTGGCCCGCACGGCCGACTGGTTCCGCAGGGTCATCGCCTGACGGCCCGGCCGGGGGTCAGTGGTCGCGGGCCTCGGCCTCGGCCCGGTGGGCGCGGTACCAGTCGACGGTGCGCCGCAGGCCTTCGGCGAAGCTGACCTGGGCCCGGAACCCGAACGAGGCGGCGGCCCGGCCGGGATCGACCCGGCGGCGGGGCTGGCCGTCGGGCTTGGACGCGTCCCAGTGGATCTCCCCGTGGAAGCCGGTGGCCTCGGCGATGAGCTTGACCAGGTCGCGGATGGGCAGCTCCTCGTCGGTGCCCAGGTTGACCGGCTCGCCGCCGTCGTAGCCCTCGGCCGCCAGCACCAGGCCCTCGGCGGCGTCATCGACGTAGAGGAACTCGCGCGACGCCGACCCCGTGCCCCACACCTCGATGTGGTCGGCCCCGGACTCGACGGCCTCGACGCACTTCTTGATCAGCGCCGGGATGACGTGGCTGACCCCCGGGTGGAACTTGTCGCCCGGCCCGTAGAGGTTGGTGGGCATCAGGTAGATGACGTTCTGCCCGTACTGGGCCCGGTTGGCCTGGGCCTGCACCAGCTGGGCCAGCTTGGCCACGCCGTAGGGGGCGTTGGTCTCCTCGGGGTAGCCCTGCCACAGGGAGTCCTCGCTGAAGGGCACCGGCGTGTGCTTGGGGTACGAGCAGATGGTGCCGGTGACAACGGTCTTGGGGGTGCCGGCCAGCCGGGCCTGCTCGATCACGTAGGTGCCCATGAGCAGGTTGTCGAGGTAGAGGTCGGCGGGGGCGGCCATGTTGGCCCCGATGCCCCCGACCCGGGCGGCCAGGTGGATGACCAGGTCGGGACGCACGGCGGCGAACAGCCGGGCCACGTCGTCGGCGCGGCGGAGGTCGTAGTCGGCCGACGACGGTGTCACCAGCCGCCCCGCCCCCCGCTGGCGCAGCCGGGCGCACACGGCCCGGCCGAGGAAGCCGCCGCCGCCGGTGACGAGCACGGTGCGATCGGACCAGGCGTCGGACATGGCAGGTGATCGTACCCGCCCTCCGGGGACCCTCCGGCGAGCCCATCGGCCATCGGTTGCTCCTCGCGTCCGAGCTGTCACAGCGAGTGGCCACGTTGCCCGGCGCGGGTCCCGGCGTGCGAGGATGCCCGGCCATGCGCGCCGCGGTCGTGATCGAGCAGTGCTGGCACCGGGTGCCCGGCGGCACGGCCAGCGCGGTGATCGACCAGGTGGCGGCGGTGGCCGCGACCGGCCGGGTCGAGCAGGTGGGCGTGGCCGCCCGCCACCGGTACCCGCCCCCCGACGCCTGGCGGCCGGGCCTGCCCGTCCGCCACGAGCCGCTGCCCCGCCTGGCGCTCTACTGGGCTTGGCACCTGGCCCGGTGGCCGACCGTCGAGCGGGCCACCGGGCCGGTCGACCTGATCCACGCCACCGGCTACGCCATCCCGCCCCGCACGGTCCCGCTCGTGGCCACGCTGCACGACCTGGCCTGGCGCCGGGACCGCGGGATGTTCACCCGCAACGGCGTCCGCTTCTTCGACGCCGCGCTCGCCGCGGTGCGCGACGACGCCGACCTCGTGCTGGTCCCGTCGGTCGCCACGCTGGAGGATTGCGCGACCGCGGGCATCGGGCGTGACAGGCTTCGTCTCGTGCCGTGGGGCATGACGAGCGTCGACGTCACCGACGAGCAGGTGGCCCAGGTCCGCGACCGCTACGGGCTGACCGGCCGGTACGTGCTGTCGGTGAGCACGCTCGAGCCCCGCAAGAACCTCGTCCGCCTGCTCGACGCCTTCGCCCGCCTCGACCAGCGGGACGTCACCCTGGTGGTGGTGGGGCCCGACGGCTGGGGCGAGTCGCTGGCGGCGCCGGCCGAAGCCCTGCGCCACCGGCTGCGGCTCACCGGCTTCGTGCCCCGGGCCCACCTGGCCCCGCTGTACCGGGGCGCGTCGGTCGTCTGCTACCCCAGCCTGTGGGAGGGCTACGGGCTGCCGGTGGCCGAGGCGCTGGGCGCCGGCGCCCCGGTGGTGACCTCGGCGGGCACCGCCATGGAGGAGCTGGTGGCGGGGGGTGCCGGCCTCACCGTCGACCCCACCGACACCGATGCCATCGCCGCCGCCCTCACCCGGGTGCTCGACGACGACGACCTGGCCGACGAGCTGCGGGCCGCGGGGCGGGCCCGGGCCGCGGAGACCACGTGGGCGCACACCGCCGAGCTGACCGTCGCCGCCTACGAGGAGGCGCTGGCGCGGTGAGGGTGGGGTGCGAGGAGGCGCTCGCGCGATGAGGGTCGGGTGCGAGGAGGCGCTGGCGCGATGAGGGTCGGGTGCAACCTGCTGTGGCTGGTCCCGGGGTCGGTGGGCGGCAGCGAGACCGCGGCCGTCGGGCTGCTGCGCCAGCTGGCCGCCGACCGTCCCGACGACGTCGAGCTGGTGCTGTACGGCCTCGAGCCGTTCGGCCGGGCCTACCCCGACCTCATAGCGGCCTTCCCCACCCACCTGGCCCCGCTCACCGGCCGGGTCAAGGGCCTGCGGGTCATGGCCGAGAACACCTGGCTGAGCCGCCAGACCGGCCACGACCTCGACCTCATGCACCACATGGGGGGTGTCCTGCCCGTCAAGCCGGGCGACCCGTGCATCCTCACCCTCCACGACCTCCAGCCCTTCGACCTGCCCGAGAACTTCGGCACCGCCAAGCGGTTCTACCTCCAGCGATCGATCCCCCGCTCGGTGCGCCGGGCCCGGATGGTCGTCACGGCCAGCGAGTACGTCCGCCGGGGGGTCATCGACCGCTTCGGCGTCGCTCCCGAGAGGGTGCGGGTCACCCGGTGGGGGGTCGAGCGCCCGTCGACCGAGGTCAGCGTGGCCGAGGTCCAGGCTCGCTACCGCCTGCCCCGCCGCTGGTTCGTGTACCCGTCGTTCACGTGGTGGCACAAGGACCACATCCTGCTGGTGCAGGCCTTCGCCCCGATCGCGGCCCGCGAGCACGACGTCATGCTGGTGCTCACGGGCGGGGAGGGCCCGGCCGAGCAGGCGGTGGCCGACCAGGTCCGCCGGCTCGGCCTGACCGACCGGGTGCGGCGCACCGGCCTGATCCCCCGGCGGGACGTGATGGCCATCGTGCGGGGCTCGGTGGCCATGACG
>DASXRH010000418.1:0-11154 GCA_036506715.1 Acidimicrobiales bacterium | reverse complement strand
CCTGGGGGTGGTCGCTGCTGCGCATCGGCACGTGGCTGCGCCGTGACTCGATGGACGCCGCCGACCGCTGGTGCGCCGCCGCCGGGCGGGCGCTGCACGTCGACGGGCGCAAGGTCCACACGCCCGAGGTGGCCCGGGCGGTGCTCGACGAGGCCGGGCTCGATCCGGCGGCGGTCGACGACGCCATCGCCGACCCCAGCACCCACGACGAGGTCCGGGCCGACCACGACCGGGTCACCGCCCTGGGCGGCTTCGGGGTCCCCACACTCATCTTCCCGGGCGACCACGCCCTGTTCGGTCCCATCGTGCGGGAGGCGCCCGCCGACCCCGCCGCCGCCCTGCGGCTGTGGGACCTGGTGACCGGCTGGCTCGAGTTCCCGGCCATGTACGAGATGCGCCGCCCGAAGACCGACGAGGACTGGGCCCGCATCGGCGACCGCTTCGCCCCCTACCTGTCGGCCCGCGACTGGCCGACCATCCAACGGGAGGTCCTCTAGCCGTGATCAGCGTCGACCGGGCCGGCATCGTCACCGCGCTCGAGGACGAGTGGGCCAGCCTGCTGGCCCTGACCGACGACCTCGACCCCGACGACTGGGACCGCCCCACCGCCTGCCCGGGCTGGTCGGTCAAGGACAACGTCAGCCACGTCGTCGGCACCGAGGCCTCGCTGCTGGGCCGGCCCACCCCCGAGGCCGACATCGGCGACGCCCCCCACCTCCGCAACGACATCGGCCGGTTCAACGAGCACTGGGTGGTGCACTACCGGACCCGGCCGCCGGCCGAGGTCGTGGCCGACCTGCGGGCCGTCATCGACGAGCGCCGCGACGCCCTGGCCGCCATGGACCAGGACGCCTTTGACGCCGAGTCGTTCACCCCGGCGGGCCCCGACAGCTACGGGCGGTTCATGCGCATCCGGGTCATGGACACCTGGTTCCACGAACAGGACGTGCGGGAGGCCGCCGGCCGGCCCGGGCACCTCGAGGGGCCGGCGCCGGCGGCGGCGCTCGACGAGGTGCGCGCGGCCCTCGGCTACGTGGTGGGCAAGAAGGCCGCCGCCCCCGCGGGCAGCACCGTCCGCTTCGAGCTGACGGGCCCGCTGGCCGGGCGCATCGACGTCGAGGTGACCGACCGGGCCCGTGTGGTCGGCGCCCTCGCCGGCGAGCCCACGGTGACCGTCGCCATCCCCGGTGACCGGTTCATGCGCCTGTGCGGCGGCCGGGTGGCCGACGCCGGCACCCACGAGGACGGGGTCACCGTCCGTGGCGACGCGACCTTGGGGTCGGCGATCGTGTCGAACCTGGCATTCATGATCTGAACTGCGGTTTCGTTGACGGATCCCGTCGGCGTGAGGCAGATGCTGACCAGCCCGTAAGCTGCCGCGCAGTGGGTTTCACCGACCGATTCCGGGAAGCCGCTGAGGCGGCGCGGGCCAAGCTGGCCGAGCACGGGGTCCTGAACGACGCCGCCGCCATCCACGGCATCAACGGGGTCGGTCCCACCGACACCGATCACCAGGTCGCCCGGCGGGCCATAGGCCGCGGCGCCCCCGACCCCTACTCCCTGGTGACCCACGACGAGGTGGTGGCGCTGACCGGCATCCCGGTCGGCCCGCCCTCGCTCACCTACGCCGACGACGACCTCGGTGTGCGGTTCGACGCCGAGGACGGCCACCGCCGAGCGTGGTCGTTCGGGATCCACGCCGGCCACGCGGTCGACGACGACACGCTGTTCGACCCCGTCAGCTGGTACGAGTGGATGGTGGCGCTGCTCGACAAGCCCGAGCCCGTCCCCGACCTGGGCGACGCCGCCGTCTACGAGCAGGGCCTGCTGTACGTGCGGGGTCAGGGCCACGCGTTCTACATCCTCGTCGACGCGCCCGAGGGCTCGCCGGCACAGCTGTGGGCCACCACCCTGGCCCGCCGGGTCCTCGACCGGCTGGCCACGGGCGAAGCGGGCTGACCCTGGCCGCCACCACGACCGCGGGTGGCGGGGGCCTGTCGCTGTCGACCGCCCAGGGCCGCTGGGTCCTGGCCGCGACGGTGCTGGGCTCGGGCATCGCGTTCCTCGACTCGACGGTGGTCAACGTCGCCCTGCCCCACATCGGCGAGGATCTCAACACCGGCGTCGGCGGCCTCCAGTGGGTGCTCAACGGCTACCTGCTGGCGGTGTCGGCGCTGATCCTGCTGGGCGGCTCGCTGGGCGACCGGTTCGGGCGCAAGCGGGTGTTCCAGATCGGCGTGATCGTGTTCGCCGTCGCCTCGGTGCTGTGCGCGTTGGCGCCGAACGCCCCGCTGCTCGTGGCGGCCCGGGTGCTCCAGGGCGTGGGCGGCGCGCTGCTGACGCCGGGCAGCCTCGCCATCCTCGAGGCCAGCTTCCGCCCCGACGAGCGGGGCCGGGCCATCGGCGCCTGGTCCGGGCTGTCGGGCGTGGCGTCGGCCATCGGGCCGTTCCTCGGAGGCTGGCTGGTCGACGCCGGCTCGTGGCGGTGGATCTTCATCATCAACGTGCCGCTGGCCCTGTTCGTGGTGCTGGTGGCGGCCCGGCACGTGCCCGAGTCGTCCGACCCCGAGGCGTCGCACCACATCGACGTGCTGGGCGCCCTGCTGATCGCCCTGGCGCTGGGTGGCCTGAGCTGGGGGCTCATCGCGGCCGGCGACGACGGCTGGTCCGCCCCGATCGTCTGGGTGCCGTTGGCTGCCGGCGTCGCCTGCATGGTGCTGTTCGTGGTCGTCGAGCGGCGCAGCCCGCAGCCCATGGTGCCGCCGGCCATCTTCGCGTCGACCCAGTTCCGGGCGGCCAACACCGTGACGGCCGCCATGTACGCGGCGCTGGGCGGGGTGTTCTTCCTGCTCGTGGTGCAGCTGCAGAACGTGCTCGGCTACTCGGCGCTGGAGGCCGGGGCGGCCACATTGCCGATCACGCTGATGATGCTGGCCCTGTCGGCCCGCTCGGGGGCGCTGGCCGCCCGCATCGGGCCTCGGCTGCAGATGACCGTGGGCCCGCTGCTGGTGGCGGCAGGCACCCTGCTGCTCACCCGGGTCGACGCCGGCTCGAGCTACGTGACGACCGTGCTGCCCGCGGTGGTGGTGCTCGGTCTCGGACTGGCCACCGTTGTCGCCCCGCTGACCGCCACGGCGCTGTCCGCGGTGGCGGACCGCTACGCGGGCGTGGCCTCCGGGGTGAACACGACGGTGGCGCGGGCCGCGCAGCTGGCCGCGGTGGCGGCGCTGCCGGTGGCGGCCGGCATCACGGGCGAGACCTACCTCGACCCCGGTGCGTTCTCCGACGGCTTCCGCACCGCGATGCTCATCACCGCCGGGTTGGCGGCGCTGGGCGGGCTGGTGGCCTTCCTCGGCATCCGCAACCCGGCCAGGGTGCCCGAGGTCGAGCCGGCACCCGCCCCCACCGGGTGGTTCTGCGGCATCGAGGGCACGCCTCTGGACACCTGCCCGCGCTCGATGGCGGGCGCGGCCGACGCCGAGGCCGCGTAGAACCCGCGCCCCCGGGGCCACCGGGAGAATGCCCGGGTGGAGGCGCGGCGCGACTAGACAGGGGGTGGCGCGTCCCGGCGCTGGAGGGAGTCCCCCGGCCGCCGGGTGCGGGTTGGGGACGATTGGGGACAAGCCAGCGATGAGATGCTGCGTCGGGCGTTGGCCGGCCATGATGACGGCCGCATTGTTGCTGCTGGCCGCCGCGTGCTCCGGCGGGGGCGCGGGCGACGACACCGGCTCGCCGAGCTCGTCGACCATCGGCACCACCTCGTCGACCGACGCCGGCACCGGGGCGTCGGCGTCGGTGACCCCGCCGGGCACCCAGCTGACCTTCGGGCAGGCGGCCTTCGTGCCGCTGCAGGTCGAGGGCGTGCGGGGCGTGATCGCGGTGGCCGTCGTGAGCGTGACCGCCGGGCTGCCGCAGGACCGGACCGTCCTCCGGCTCGCCAACGGCAACCCCTACTACGTCACGATGATGATCCAGAACACGGGCAGCCCGCCCGACCTCGGGTCCTACGAGCCCGACCTGGTGGGCGTCCAGTCCGACGGCATCCAGGCGTCGGCGGTGAACGAGCCCGACGACTTTCCGCCCTGCATGGACCACGGGCCCGCCGAGCTGGCTCTCGGCGCCTCGTTCGTGACGTGCGAGGCCTACGTCGCCGCTGCCGGCACCACGATGGCGGCGGTCGAGTTCATCCCAGGCCCCGGCATCGACCCCATCACCTGGAAGCCGGCCTGACCCCGCTCAGGCGGGCTCGGGCTCGTCGCCGCCGGGCGGTTCGGTGCGGGCGGCGACCTCGGCCGCCGACAGCACCTCGCGCAGCGGGACCCGGCGCCGGCGGGCGACCCGGGCGGCGTCGTCGTACTCGACCTTGACCCGTCCCGGGCTGACCTTCACCCGCACGGGCAGGCCGGCGACCTCGACCGTGCCCGCCTCCCGCGTGCGGGGCCAGCGGTCGAGGGTGGCGGCCCGCACCCCGAGCGACCCGGTCTCGGCGGTCAGGACCCGGGCGACCTGGGCGGCCAGCGCGGTGTCGGCGAGGGCGCTGACCAGGTGGGCGGGCCGGCCCTTCTTCATCACGATCGGCGTGACCCAGGCGTCGTGGGCGCCCGCCTCCAGCAGCGCGGCCACGGTGTGGGCCAGCACCTCGCCGGTGGCGTCGTCGACGTTGGCCTCGAGGGCGACCACCGGCTGGCCGGGCGCAGCCCCGACCTCGCGGTCGTCGCCGGCCGTGGCCAGCGACTCGCCCACCACCACCTGACAGACGTTGGGGCGCCCGTCGATCTCGCGGGTGCCGGCGCCGTAGCCGACCGTGGCGATGCGCATGGCGGGCAGCGGCCCCCACCCCGTGGCCAGGGCGGCCAGCAGAGCGGCGCCGGTGGGGGTGGTCAGCTCGATCGGCAGGTCGAGGCCGTAGGTGGGCGCGCCCCGGAGGAGGTCGACGACGGCGGGCGCCGGGTTGGGCAGCAGGCCGTGTGCGGCCCGCACCATCCCGGTGCCGGTGGCGACCGGGCTGGCCCGGACCTCGTCGACGCCCAGCACCTCGAGGGCGGCGGCGGTGCCGACCACGTCGACGATGGCGTCGATCCCGCCCACCTCGTGGAAGTGGACCTGCTCGGGCGGCCGGCGGTGGAGGCGGCCCTCGGCGTCGGCCAGGGCCCCGAAGGTGCGGAGCGCCCGCTCGGCCACCCGGGCGGGGAGGCGGGCCTCCTCGACCAGGGCCCTGATGTGGCCGGCGGTGCGGACGACGCCGGTTTCCCCGGCCCGGACCCGGGCGTGCGTGGCGGCGATGCCGCACCGCAGCACCGGCTCGACGTCGAGCCGCCAGCCGCCCACCGGCAGTCGGCCCACCAGGGCCCGGACCTCGTCGGCGCCGGCGCCGGCATCGAGCAGCGAACCGAGGGCCATGTCGCCGGCGATGCCGGAGAAGCAGTGGAACCAGGCGACCGTGGGGGCGCTCACTTGAGCATCCGCAGGACGGCGCTGGCGGCGCCGAAGCCGTTGTCGATGCCGACGACGGCCAGTCCGGCGGCGCAGCTGGCCAGCATCGCCAGCAGGGCGGTGACGCCGCCGAGGCTGGCGCCGTAGCCGGCGCTGGTGGGCACGGCGATGACGGGGGCGGGGGTGATGCCGCCCACCAGGCTGGCGAGGGCGCCCTCCATGCCGGCGACGACGACGACGGCGTCGGCGCCGCCCAGCACGTCGGTGACGGCCAGCAGGCGGTGGACGCCGGCCACCCCCACGTCGGTCAGCCGCACGGGTACCAGGCCGTGGGCGGCCAGGGTGGCGGCGCACTCGTCGGCGACCGGGAGGTCTGCGGTGCCGGCGGTGGCCACCACGATCTGCTCGGGGCGGGGGGCGGCCTGGCGCCAGGCGATGGTGGCGCCGGTGCGCTCGCCGCCGGGGTTGCGGGCCAGCGCCGCGGCGGCCTGGGCGTCATCGGCCCGGGTGAGCAGCACGGGGCTGTCGCCCTCGGCCGACAGCAGCTCGCCGACGATGGCGGCACACTGCTCGGGGGTCTTGCCGGGGCCGTAGACGGCCTCGGCCATGCCCTGGCGGAGGGCGCGGTGGTGGTCGACCCGGGCGAATCCCAGGTCGGCGAACGGCAGGTGGCGCAGGCGGTCGACGGCGTCGTCGGTGGTGACAGCGCCGACCTGCACGGCGTCGAGCAGCCGGCGCAGGGCGGTCTCGTCCACGCCGACAGCATGCCCCCCGCTCCGCCACCTCGCCGAATGCGGCACGTGACGGTTGACACGGATTGGTTTGTAATCTAGACAAACAAACTATGACGACGGGGGACGCCGGCACCACCAACGGCCACGCACGCGCGCCGTTCGCCCGGCGGGGTGAGCGCCAGCGCAAGGCCGGGCCCGGCGACACCCGTCGTCACAACCGCGCGCTGGTCCTCCAGACCATGTTCCGCCACGGCCCGCTCAGCCGGGCCGACCTGGCCCGGGCCACCAACCTCACCCGGGTCACCACCAGCGACCTGGCCACCGAGCTGCTGGCCGAGGGCCTCATCGAGGAGCTGGGCACCCGGGTCGACCAGGGCGTGGGCAAGCCCGCCACCCTGCTCGGCGTCGTGCCCGACGCCCGCCTCACCGTCGCCCTCGACCTCAGCGACGGCGAGCGCTTCCGGGCCGCCCTCGTCGACCTCGGCGGCAAGGTCCTCGACCGCCGCACCGCCGAGCGGGGCGGCCGAACCGGCGCGGCCGCCGCCGACCTCGCCGCCGACCTGGCCGCCGACCTGGCCGGCACCGCCGACCGGCCCCTCCTCGGTGTCGGCGTCGGCAGCCCCGGCGTCGTCGACCCGGCGGGCACCGTCCTCGAGGCCCCCAACCTCGGCTGGCACGACCTCGACCTCCCCGGCCGGGTGGCCGCCGCCGTCGACGTCCCCGTGCACGTGGGCAACGACGCCAACGTCGCCGCCCTGGGCGAGCTGGGCCTGGCCGGCGCGGCCGAGCGCAGCCTGCTGGCCATCAAGATCGGGCAGGGCGTCGGCGCCGGGCTGGTCCTCGACGGCCACCTGGTGCTGGGCGACCGGTTCGCCGCCGGCGAGATCGGCCACGTCGTCGTCGACCCCGGCGGCGAGCCCTGCGCCTGCGGCCGCACCGGCTGCCTCGAGACCGCCATCGCCGCCCCCCGCCTCCGGCGCCGGGGCCCGGCCGCCCGCACCGCCGCCGGCCGCCGGCTCGGCGAGGCCCTCGCTCCCGTCGTCAGCACGCTCAACCTGCGCGAGGTGGTCCTCTCCGGCCCCCTCGACGTGCTCGACGAGACCTTCCGGTCCGCGGCGCTGGCCGCCATCCGGGACCGCACGATGCCGGCCGTCGGCGACCACGTCGACATCCGGTTCAGCTCGCTCGGGGAGGACGACGTCCTCCTCGGCGCCGCGATGCTCGTTCTCGACCGGGAACTGGGCGTCGCATGACAGCCGCGACGATCCCGAGGGGGGCTCGCCGCCCGACGTCTGGGAGGACGACGTGAAGACGAGAAAGCTCGCAGCCGTAGGGCTCGCGGGTGTGCTGGTGCTGGCCGCCGCCTGCGGGTCCGATGACGACGACGGTGGGACCAGCGGCGCCGCGGGCGGCGCCTCGCTCGAGGCGCCCCCCGCCGACACCGAAGCCACGCTCCGCGTGTGGCTCAACGGCCCGGACACACCGGACGAGATGATCGACCTGGCCAAGGAGACGTTCGCCGAGAAGTACCCGGACGTCTCGGTCGAGGTCGAGCGCCAGGAGTGGGACGGCCTGGTCAACCGCCTGACCAACGTGCTGCCCACCGACGACAGCCCCGACATCGTCGAGATGGGCAACACCCAGGCCCAGGCGTTCGAGGCGGCCGGCGCGCTGGTCGACCTGTCGTCGGTCAAGGACGACCTCGGCGGCGACGACCTGGTCGACAGCCTGGTCGAGGCCGGCACGTACGGCGACGAGTTCTACGGCGTGCCCTACTACGGTGGCGCGCGCATCGTCGTCTACCGCAAGGACCTGTTCGAGAAGTCGGGCCTGTCGGTGCCGACGACCATGGAGGAGTTCGTCGCCGCCGGCAAGAAGCTCAAGGCCGACAACGCCGACGTCCCCAACTTCTCGGGCATCTACTTCCCCGGCCGCAACTGGCAGGCCACCCTGTCGTTCATCTGGGACGCCGGCGGCGACATCGCCGTCAACGAGGGCGGCGAGTGGGTCGGCGAGCTCAGCTCCGACAACTCGATCAAGGGCCTGTCCACCGTCCAGGACATCATGCGGAACGCCAACGCCGCCCCCGCCGACAGCGACGACGCCGAGGACTACCTCGCCTTCTGCAACGGTGAGGTCGGCATGCTCATGGGTCCCGGCTGGAAGATGGGTCAGATCACCGGCGACGACGGTTGCCCGGGCAAGTACGACGCCGTGCTCGGCGCCTTCCCGCTGCCCGGCAGCGAGGGCGGCGTGGCCCCGTCGTTCCTCGGGGGTTCCAACCTGGGCATCTCGGCCAAGAGCGAGAACCCGGGGCTGGCGCTGCAGTTCCTCGAGGTGCTGACCGCGCAGCAGTACCAGACCGAGTTCGCCAAGATCGGCCTGATCCCCGTGCGCAAGTCGCTGCTCGGCCAGGTGCAGGGTGACGAGGCCGCCCAGGCCCAGGCCAAGGCGGCCGAGGTCACCCGGTTCGTGCCCTCCAGCGAGAACTGGGCCGAGGTCGAGTCCGGGACCGTGCTCCACGACATGGGCGCCGCCATCGCCGGCGGGGCCGACGTGACGGACGAGGCCACCCGGGCCAACGACGCCGTCGTCGAGATCCTCAACGGCTGAGCGTCGGGAGGAGCGACCGGTGACCGCCGTCCTGCCCGGGGAGGGGACCGCACCGCCCGCGGCCCTCCCCGGCGGGGGGCGGCCGGGTCGCTCCCCCCGCCGGGCCCGCGACCGGGACCTGCGCCGGTCGCGCCTGCTGCCCTACGCCCTGCTGGTCCCGGCGCTGGCCGCCCTGGCCGCCGGCCTGGGCTACCCGCTGGTGCGGCTGGTGGTGATGTCGACCCAGGAGTTCGGCCTCCGCCAGCAGTTCGGCGCCCCCGCGCCCTACGTGGGCGCCGACAACTTCGCCGCCATCTTCGGCGACCCCTACTTCTGGGACGTGCTGCGGCGGTCGCTGGTGTTCTGCGCCGTGAACGTGGTGCTCACCATGGTGCTGGGCACTCTGCTCGCCCTGCTGCTCCAGCGGCTGGGGACGGCCATGCGCACGGCGCTGAGCGTGGCGCTGCTGCTGGCATGGGCCACCCCGGCGCTCACCGCCACCATCGTGTGGCAGTGGATCTTCGACGCCCGCTACGGCGTCGTGAACTGGCTGCTCAGCCGGCTGGGAGGCGACTACGAGGGGCACTCGTGGCTGCGCCAGCCGCTGTCGTTCTTCTTCGTGGGCACGCTGGTCGTGGTGTGGATGGGCGTGCCGTTCGTGGCTTTCACCCTCTACGCCGGCATGACCCAGATCCCGGCCGAGGTCATGGAGGCGGCCGCCATCGACGGCGCCGGGCCGTGGGCCCGGTTCCGGGACGTGACGTGGCCGGCTCTCGAGCCGATCTTCGTGGTGCTCGCCGCCCTGAGCACGCTGTGGGACCTGCGGGTCTTCACCCAGATCTACGTGCTCCAGCAGGCTGGCGGCATCACCCGCGACACCAACACGCTGGGCGTGTACGCCTACCGGACCTCGGCGGGCGACGACTTCGGGCTGGGGGCGGCCATCGCCCTGGTGATGGTGGGGATCACGCTGCTGGCCACCCTGTTCCACCTCCGCCAGATGTTCCGCTCGGAGGAGGTGTGATGCGCCGCCGCCGCTGGCTGTGGAACGTGGTGGCCGGGGCGGTGATGGTCGTCGTCGCCTTCCCCGTCTACTGGATGGTGGTCACGTCCTTCCGGCCCAACGCCGAGATCCGCTCGGCGCCCCGGTTCCTGCCCGTGGGCACGCTCGACAACTACCGGTCCGTGTTCGAGCGCGACCACTTCTGGTCGTCGTTCGCCAACAGCCTCCAGGTCACGCTGCTGACCGTGCTGTTCGCCCTGATCACCGCGTTCCTGGCCGCGGTGGCGGTGGCGCGCTTCCGCTTCCGGGGCCGGGTGGCATTCCTCGTGGTCGTGCTGCTGGTGCAGATGGTGCCGGCCGAGGCGCTGATGATCTCGGTGGTCAAGGTGCTGGAGGGCTGGGACCTCCGCAACTCGATCGCCGGCCTGACCATCACCTACGTGGCCTTCGTGCTGCCGTTCACGGTGTGGACGCTGCGGGGGTTCGTGACCGGCGTGCCTCGCGAGCTGGAGGAGGCGGCCATGGTCGACGGGTCCAGCCGGCTGCGGGCCTTCTTCACGATCACGCTGCCGCTGGTGGCGCCCGGCCTGGTGGCGACCGGGATCTTCGCCTTCATCCAGGCCTGGAACGAGTTCACCTTCGCCCTGGTGGTGATGGACCGGCCCGACAAGGAGACCCTGCCGGTGTGGCTGCAGGCCTTCAACTTCGGGGCCCGGGGCACCGACTGGGGCGGGGTCATGGCCGGATCGACCCTGATCACGGTGCCGGTGATCGTGTTCTTCCTGTTCGTGCACCGCCGCGTCGCCCAGGGCCTGACGGCCGGGGCGGTCAAGGGATGACCGAGCGGAGCGAGCGAATCATGAGCACAGTGCGGTACTCGGCACGAAGTGCCGCGACCGCCGACCTGCGCCGCGCCGCGGCCGGGACCCTGCTGGCCTCGTTCGCCGGGCCGGCGCGGCCCTCGCTGCCGCCCTGGCTGGCCCGCCGGGTCGACGAGGGCCTCGGCGGCGTGTGCCTGTACGGGTCGAACCGGGGGGCCGACGTGCCGGCTGTGGCCGGCGCCCTCCACGGGTCCCGGGCCGGCGTGGTGGTGGCGCTGGACGAGGAGGGCGGCGACGTCACCCGCCTCGCCGCCGCCACCGGCAGCTCGCTGCCCGGGAACGCCGCGCTGGGGGCGGTCGACGACGTGGACCTGACGGCGGCGGTGGCCGAGGCGCTGGGCGCCGCGCTGCAGGCGGCGGGGGTCGACCTCGACCTGGCCCCCTGCGCCGACGTCAACAGCGACCCGGCCAACCCGGTCATCGGCGTGCGTTCGTTCGGGTCGGACGCCGACCTGGTGGCCCGGCACGCCGCCGGGTTCGTGGCCGGGCTGCAGGCGGCGGGGGTGGCGGC
>DASXRH010000417.1:0-2762 GCA_036506715.1 Acidimicrobiales bacterium | reverse complement strand
GCCCGCATCACCGACCAGGTCGAGCTGTTCCCCGGCCGCCGGGGCGCGGGCCGCATCTTCTACAACCAGGTGCGACTGTCGGGCCGGGTGCCCCAGATCTGCTGCCTGTTCGGCCCGTCGGCGGCCGGCGGCGCCTACATCCCCAGCTTCTGCGACATCGTGATCATGGTCGAGGGCAACGCCTCGATGTACCTGGGCTCGCCGCGCATGGCCGAGATGGTCATCGGCGAGATCACCTCGCTGGAGGAGATGGGTGGCGCCCGCATGCACGCCACCGTGTCGGGCAGCGGCGACAACCTGGCGGTCGACGACGAGGACGCCCTCGACCAGGCCCGGGCCTGGTTCCACTACTTCCCGCAGAACTGGCGCCAGCCGCCCCCGGCCTTCGAGCCCCGGCCGCCGGCCCGCGAGCTGACGGCGGCCATGGTGCCCGTCGAGGAGCAGGTGGCCTACGACGTCCACGACGTCATCGACGCCCTGGTCGACGAGGAGTCGTTCTTCGAGCGCATGCCGCTGTTCGCCCCCGAGCTGGTCACCGGCCTGGGGCTGCTCGACGGGCGGCCGGTGGGGGTGGTGGCCAACAACCCCATGCACAAGGGCGGGGTGCTGTTCGTCGACTCGGCGGACAAGGCGGCCCGCTTCGTGTGGCTGTGCGACGCGTTCGGCATCGCGCTGCTGTTCCTGGCCGACGTGCCCGGGTTCATGATCGGCACCGAGGTCGAGCGGGCCGGCATCATCCGCCACGGCGCCAAGATGGTCACCGCCGTCAGCGAGGCCACCGTGCCCAAGGTGTCGGTCATCGTGCGCAAGGCCTACGGCGCCGGCCTCTACGCGATGTCGGGTCCGGCCTTCGAGCCCGAGGCCACCCTGGCCCTGCCGACCGCCCGCATCGCGGTCATGGGCCCCGAGGCGGCGGTCAACGCCGTGTACGCCAACCGCATCGCCGCCATGACCGACGACGACGAGCGGAGCGCCTTCGTGGCCGCCGAGCGAGAGCGCTACGAGGCCGACGTCGATCTCTACCGGCTGGCATCCGAGCTGGTGATCGACGCGGTGGTCGACTTCGGCGACCTGCGGGACGAGGTGATCCGCCGGCTCGAGCTGGCCGAGGGCAAGGACCGGGCGTTCTCCGACCGCCGCCACGGGGTGCCGCCGGTATGAGCGAGCGAAGCGAGCGAATCATCAGCACAGTGCCCTTCTCGGCACGCAGTGCCGATCGCTCACTGCGTGCATCCCGAAGGGTGCACCGGTGAGCGAGCGAAGCGAGCGAATCACGAGCATGGCACCGGTGAGGGAGCTGCCCGCAGGGGCGACCGTGCGGGAGGTGGGACCCCGCGACGGCCTCCAGCCCGAGGCGCCGGTGCCGGTGGCCGAGCGGGTGGCGCTGATCGGGGCGCTGCTGGCGGCGGGGGTGACCACGATCGAGGTCGCCGCCTTCGTGTCGCCCCGGGCGGTGCCGGCCATGGCCGGGGCGGCCGAGGTGGTGGCGGCCCTGCCGCCGCCGGGGGCCGCCCGCTACGTGGCGCTGGTGCCCAACGTGCGGGGCGCGGAGATGGCCGTGGCCGCCGGCCTGGGGGCGCTCACGGTCACGGTCTCGGCCTCCGAGGCCTACAGCCGGCGGAACGTGGGCATGTCGGTCGACGAGTCGCTGGACCAGGTGGCCGCCATCCGCGCCGCCGTGGGCCCGGGCGTGGATCTGGACGTGGTGGTGTCGTGCGCCTTCGGGTCGCCCTACGAGGGCGACCTCGCCCCGGACGCCGTCGCCGGGCTGGGTCGGCGCGCGCTCGCCGGCGGGGCCGACGCCCTCACCTTCGCCGACACCACCGGCATGGCCACCCCCCGGCGGGTGGCCGACCTGCTGGCCGCCACCGGCACCGGCGTCGGCCTCCATCTCCACGACACCCGGGGCACCGCGCTGGTCAACGCGTACGCGGCGCTGGAGGCGGGGGTGACCCGGTACGACACGGCGGTCGGCGGGCTGGGCGGCTCGCCGTTCGCGGCGGGCGCGGGCGGCAACCTGGCCACCGAGGACCTGGTGCACCTGTGCGACGACCTCGGGGTGGCCACGGGCATCGACCTGGGCGGCCTGCTGGCCGCGTCGGCCCGGGTGGCCGAGATGGTGGGCCACGTCGTACCGTCGCGGGTCGCCGCCGCGGGGCCCCGGTCCCGCCGCCACCCCCCGGCTTGACGGCGCTGTGAGGCCCTGCCCATGCCCTGGTGCGAGACGTGTAGCCGCTTCCTCAACCCCAACTCGCTGGGGTCCGACGGCTCGTGCCCGACCTGCGGCCGGGTGGTGGCCGAGCCCAAGGCCCCGGCCATGCTGGCGGACGCCCCCGAGGGCGCCACTGATCATGACGGTGACGCGGAGGCCAAGCAGAAGGCCCCGTGGCACTTCAAGCTGCTGCTGATCTGCCTCGTCGTGTACCTGACCTGGCGGTTCATCCAGATCGGCACGTGGATCTTCGACTGGATCGCCCACTGACGCCGTAAGCTCCGGCCCCGGCGCCCGTCGGCCCGCCGAGGCGTCACCGAGCTGATCGCAGTTCATCACGGGGGCGCTGAGGAACCGGGTGGCGGCGCGCCAGAGTGCGCTTGCTACCATGGCGATCCCCGTCGGGCTGTGGCGCAGTTTGGTAGCGCACTTGACTGGGGGTCAAGGGGTCGCGGGTTCAAGTCCCGCCAGCCCGACCACAGAATCCCAGGTCAGAGCCGGTCCGAAAGGACCGGCTCTGCTGGTTTCGGGCCAGAGGTTGCTACCGGGT
>DASXRH010000416.1:0-4270 GCA_036506715.1 Acidimicrobiales bacterium | reverse complement strand
CAACATCAACCTCGTGTCGATGGACGGCGGCCACAAGTCGACCGCCACCGGCCTGGCCAGCTACCGCAGCCTGCGCCACCACCACAACGTCGCGACGATGCTCCGGTCCACCAGCTTCATGGACCGCCACCGGTCGGAGCTGCACAGCTCGAACTGGCGGATGGGCAAGGTCCTGCGCGACGCCGGGGTGAAGATCTTCCAGATCGAGACCACGCTCAACAACGACACGTTCGGAACCTCGGGGCCGATGTCGGTGCTGCAGAAGCGCGAGTGGGAGTGGACGGCCGGGGACCGGGCCTCGTTCGTGGCCATGAAGGCGGGTCTCGACCGCCTGCCGGCCACGGTCCGGCGCCGCATCTTCCAGGCCTGGCAGGCACCGTACGGGCTGACCTCGGTGCAGGCCGGCGAGGTCGACGCCGTGCACGAGGTGACCACCGAGAACGTCTTCCGCCAGCAGCTGGTGCCGATCGAGGGCCAGACCGACATCCTCACCATGGGCCTCCCCTACATCTGCCCCTACAACGTCAACTCGGTGATGAACCCGATCCTCGTCATGTGCCTGGGGCTCGGCTACTTCTTCAACATGTACCGGGGGCGGCCGCCGGTGCGGGAAGGCGGGGTGGTGATCATGAGCCATCCGACGCCCTGGGAGTTCCACCCGGTCCACCACCCGAGCTACATCGACTTCTTCGAGCAGGTGCTGGCCGACACCACCGACCCGGTGGAGATCGAGGCCCGCTACGAGAAGCAGTTCGCCGAGGACGAGTGGTACCGCCACCTGTACCGCACCAGCTACGCCTACCACGGCGTCCACCCGTTCTACATGTGGTATTGGGGGTGCCATGGCATGGCGCACGCCGGCAAGGTCATCGTCGTGGGGGGCGAGCCCCGGTCGGTGCGTCGGCTCGGGTTCACCGCCGCCTCCACCCTGCAGGACGCGCTGGCGATGGCCGAGGACGTCGTCGGCCGCCAGGCCACCATCACCCACCTCCACAACCCGCCCCTGGTCATGGCGGACGTGAGCTGAGGACCGGTGGTCGCGCTCCCCGACGTCGTGGCCCGGCGCCTGCCCCGGCCCCCCTTCCCGTTCTCCGCCCCCCCGGTGCCGGGCGGGGTCGACCTTCCGCCGGGCAAGGTCCGCTCGGGCCCCGACTACGACACCCGGTGGGCCCGGCGGATGCCGGCCCGGGTGGCCCGGCTCGCCCTGGTCGAGGCGGTGGCCCGCCCGGCCGTCGCCGCCCTGGCCCGCCCCCGGCGCGAGGGGCTGGACCGGCTCGACCCGCTGGTGGACGCGGGCGGCCCGGTCATCTTCGCCCCCAACCACCACAGCCACGTCGACACCCCGGTGATGATCACCTCCATCCCCGAGCCCTGGCGCCACAAGCTGTTCGTGGGGGCGGCGGCCGACTACTTCTTCCGCACCCCGCTCACCAGCGCGCTGTCGGCCCTCGCCATCGGGGCCGTGCCCATCGAGCGCACCCGGGTGAGCCGGCGGTCGGCCGACCGGCTGGCCGACCTGATCGAGGACGGCTGGTCGCTGCTGATCTTCCCCGAGGGCGGCCGCAGCCCCGACGGGTGGGGGCAGCCCTTCCGGGGCGGGGCCGCCTACCTGGCCCTGCGGTGCGGCGTGCCGGTGGTGCCGGTGCACATCGACGGCACCGGCCGCATCCTGCGCAAAGGGCGCACGCTGCCCTCGCCGGCCACGGCCCGGGTGACGTTCGGCGCCCCCATCGTGCCCACCCCCGGCGACGATGCCCGCCGCCTGGGCGCCACCATCGAGCGGGCGGTGGCGGCCCTGGCCGACGAGGCCACCACCGACTGGTGGTCGGCGCGCCGCCGGGCCCACGCCGGCGAGACGCCAGCGCTCACCGGTCCCGATGCCCCCGCGTGGCGCCGGGCCTGGGCCCTCGGCGACCCCGACCGCCGCCGCACCCGGCAGCGCCGCCGCTGGCCCGACATCTAGGCGGGCGGTCAGCCGGCGGGGACGGTGGTCGTCGCGTCCAACCAGGACCCGAGCTCGTCCTTCAGCCGGGCGGCCTCGGCGGCGAGGGCGTCGTCGTAGGTGAAGACCGCCCCCGGGCGGCTCTCGGTGAACACCCAGTCGGCCGGCGGGGTGGCGGCGAACGCGATGGTGTCGCCGTCACGGTGGATGGTGGCGGCCATGGCGAGGACCTCGTCCCTGGTGAGGTCGCCGGAGGTGAGGCCGAGCACGCCGTCGTCGTAGAAGACCAGCACGTCCTGGACCAGCACCTCGTTCGTGTACCACTCGAGGCGGGCGGGCCGGCCGTCGACCGACAGGTCCTCGTGCGGCCCCGGCGGCGGCTGGGACGCCATGTCCGGGTCCGGGTACCAGGTCATCCACAGCCAGTGGTACTGGTCGGGTGGCATGCCGGCGCGCTCGTAGCCGGCGACGAGGGCCGGCCCCCGCCCGTGCCAGTCGGGCACGCCGGCGTCGGTGGGCGGCGGCGACGGGGCCGGGGCCCTCCTGCGCCGGGGTCGCGGCCCGGGTCGTGCCGTCGTCGCCGCCCGCCAACTGGACCGTGGCCAGCGCCGCGGCCACCGCCGCCGCGGCGGCGGCCACGGCCAGCACGCGGCGGGACCGGCGGGCCGGGGCCGGGGCCGGGTCGAGCGCCGGCGCGGCCACCCAGGCCGTCGGGTCCCGCGGCTCGCCGTCGGCCGCGGCCATGTCCTCGGCCCTCGCCGCCAGGGTGCGGCGCAGGCGGGCCTCCACGGTGGAGGGGTCGAGCAGGTCGTTCACGGCCTCATCTCCTTGCGCAGGCGGGCGAGCGCCCGGTGGGTGCGGGTGCGGACGGTGGCGGGGCGGCAGCCGAGGACGGCCGCGATCTCGTCCATCGGCAGGTCCTCGTAGAAGCGCAGGACGAGCACGGCCCGCTGGTCGGGCGGGAGCCGGCGCAGCAGGTCCCAGGTCTCGTCGACCTCCGGCGGGTCGGCGGTGGTCCGGGTGGTGGGAACCAGCCGCAGCTCGCGCTCCTGGCCCATCGCCGCCCGCCGGCGCCAGTCGAGGCACAGGCGGACGACCACCGTGCGCAGGTAGGCCGGCGGCACGTCGACCTCGTCCCAGCGGCCGTGGAGCCGGACGAAGGCGTCCTGCACCAGTTCCTCGGCCACCTCGGCCCGGCCCGTGATCAGATAGGCGAGGCGCCGGAGCCGGTCCCGGTGGCGGTGGTAGGCGGCCTCGAACCCGCCGTGGTCGCCGGGAGGTGGACCAGGGTCGGTCTCGGTCTCGATCTGCATCCTCACACCCAGGAGTGATGGACGAGGCACCCGGAACGTTCCCACGACCGCACGGGGTCGTGCCCGGATCGCACCGCGACGGCGTCTGTCCTAGGCTGCACCGTCATGCTCTGGTTCGAGCGCGAGGTCGTGGGGGCCCTCACCGAATCCCCGGACCAGCCCATCAAATCGTCCGTCGAGTCGTTCGTCGACGGGTCGCTGCGCGACATGCCCGAGCACCTCCGAGCCGGGGTGGTGGGCGAGTCCGTCCTGCTCGGGGCGTACGTGACCGGGCTCCGCACGCTGGGCCGCCTGCCCGCCGGCGACCCCGGGGCGCTGCTCCACCAGCTCGACGCGTGGGAGGGCAGCCGCATCGGCGTGCTCCGCCAGTACGTCCGCATGATGAAGTCCCTCGTGGTGTTCGCCGAGAACGAGCTCGCCCCGGAAGGGGCCGGCTGATGGCCGACCTCGCCACCGACGTCCTCGTCGTCGGGTCGGGCGCCGGGGGCGCCGTCACGGCCGCGGCGCTGGCCGGCGCCGGGCGCACGGTGACCGTCCTCGAGGAGGGCCCGTGGGTCGACCCCGACGCCCTCGAGCCGTTCTCGCTCGCCGAGATGGTGGCCAAGTACCGCCACCACGGCCTGGCCGCCGCCTTCGGCAACCCGGCCATCGCCTACGCCGAGGGCCGCTGCGTCGGCGGCAGCACCGAGATCAACAGCGGTCTCTACCACCGCCTCCCCGACCACCTGGCCGACGAGTGGCGGTCCGGCTACCAGATCGACGAGTTCACCCCCGACGCCCTCGACGGCTACGCCGACCGGGTCGAGCGCGAGCTCTCGGTGGCCCGGGTGCCGGGCGCCCCGCCCGCGTCGTCGGCGGTGCTCGAGCGGGGCGCCACCAAGCTGGGCTGGCGCAACGTCGAGTTCGCCCGGGTGTTCAGCTACGACGACCAGGGCCGGGGCACCAAGCAGACGATGTCCCGCACCATGCTGCCCAGGGCGCAGGCGGCGGGGGCCACGATCATCCCCGACACCCG
>DASXRH010000415.1:0-10736 GCA_036506715.1 Acidimicrobiales bacterium | reverse complement strand
CAGTCGGTGAGGCTCGCCCAGGGGCCGCCGGCCGCGGTGGGCTCGGCTGGCGGTGCGGGTTCCGTCGGTGCCGGCCACGGCGCGTCGGTGAGGCTCGCCCACGGTCCGGCGCCCGGGGTCTCAGTGGTGGGGTCGGTCGGTGGCGACCAGGTGGTGCCGGCGGTGGGGCTCGACCATGGTGCGGTGTCGGCCGTGGGCTGGGCCGTGGTCGGCCACGTCGTGTCGGCGGCCGGCTCGGGGGTGGGCGGGGGTGACCACGTCGTGGCCGGGACGTCGGGGGACGGGGGGACCCACAGGCCGTGGTCGGCCTGCTCGTCGGGTGCGGTCGGGGCCCACGGCGAGGGGTCGGGCGCCGTGGGGGCATTCCACGTCGACGTGGTGATGCCCGGGTCGCCCGGGTCGGCCTCGTCGGGGGGGCCGAGGTGGCGGGGAACGTCGGGCTCGGTGTCGCCCCGGGACACGGGCCAGGTACCCGACGGCCACGGGGCAGCCGCGGTGGCCGCGGCGGTGCCGGTCGGGGGCCACCGGTCGCGCTCGGGCCGACGCGCCGGGGCGGTGCGGGTCTGCGCGTGGCCGGCGCGGGGCGAGCGGTTGTGCTCGATGTCGTCGAGGTCGAGGACCACCGGCTCGGTCACCGCGTAGCCGGCCCGGCGCTGGACGTCCTGGAGGCGCCACGCCACCTCGATGGCCTGCTGCGGCCGCTTGCCCGGCTCGGGGGCGAGCGGGCCCCGGAGCGCCTCGTGGAGGCCCGAGGGCAGGCCGGGCCGCTCGATCGGGGGGACCTCCATCTGGAGGATGCGCAGCAGCAGCGAGGCGTTGCTGTCGGTCATCTCGGCCGGCTTCTGCTGTGGCGCCCGGCCGGCGACCAGGGTGTAGACCGTGGCGGCCAGGCCGAACACGTCGGTGGCCGGGGTGATCTCGGTGCGCTCCAGCACCTCGGGCGGGGCGTGGTAGCGCACCGGGTTGTTGAGGGCGCCGAGGCCGGGGAACACCGCGAACTCGGCCAGGCCGGTCTCGGCCAGCAGCGGCTCGCCGTGCGAGCCGAACACGAGGCGCGACGGCGACAGGTCGCCGTGGACGATGCCGGCCATGTGGGCCGTCTCCAGCGCGCCGGCCAGCAGCACGCCGACCTGCAGCGCCCGCTCGACCTCCAGCGGCCCGTCCTGGAGGACCAGCGTGTCGAGGGCCTGGGCCGGCTGGGGGTCGGTCACCATCCACGGCCGGCCGTCGTCGGTGAACCCCCACTCGTGGATGGTCACCACGCTCGGGTGCACGCCCAGCCGCCGGGCCGTGGTCGCCGCCTGGTCGAACCCCTCGCGGGTGCGGCCATCGCCGAGCGGCGGGTAGAGGGTGACCGTCACCGGCTTGCCCAACCGTTCGCTGGCCGCGCTGAACAGACTGCGCGCGACACGCTCCCCGATGAGTGAGAGGTCGCGACACCCCGGAATGTAGGGCGCGCTCCCAACCAAGTGCCCGGCCATGACGACGGGCAAATCTACAGGCATCGCCCACCCTGATCGGTAGGCGGCGGACGGTTTTTCATGCCCGCAACGGAAGAATCCGCAATCGCGACACTCCGCGTGGAGTGACGCGCGCGTCCCGCGTCATACGCTGGCGACCCGGCTGGCCTGACCCTCCTCGAACCGGCGGACCTGATCCTTCGGGAGGACGTGCCACACGTGCGACACCGCCTTGGCCCAGTGGTCGAGCAGCAGGGCGGACCGGGCCGACCCGGTCAGCTCGGCGTGCCGCTCGACCAGCCACCGCACCTCCTCGACGGCGGCCATGTCGGGCCGCACGGCGTCGACCAGGTCGCGGTTGAGCCGGGACATCAGCCGCTCGTGGTCGCGGTCGAACACGAACGCCTGGCCCCCGGTCATGCCGGCGCCGAGGTTCCAGCCCACCGGGCCGAGGACCGCGATGGTGCCGCCGGTCATGTACTCGCAGCAGTGATCGCCCGCCGCCTCGACCACGGCCGTGGCCCCCGAGTTGCGGACACCGAAGCGCTCGCCCACACCACCGGCGATGAGCAGCTCGCCCCCGGTGGCCCCGTAGAGGCAGGTGTTGCCGGCCAGGATGGGCAGGTCGGAGGCGTCGTCGGCCGGCGGCCGGATGACCACCAGCCCGCCGCCCATGCCCTTGCCCACGTAGTCGTTGGCCTCGCCGGTGAGGTCGAGCTCGACCCCGTGGGACAGGAAGGCGGCGAAGCTCTGCCCGGCCGTGCCGGTGAACCGCACCCGGGCTGTGCCCCGGGGCGGCAGCTCGCCGTACTCGAGGGCGATGGCGCCCGACAGCGACGCCCCGATGGACCGGTCGGCGTTGCGGATCTCGTAGGCGAGGTCGACGTCGTCGCCGTCCCACACCGGCCGGAAGGCGTCGGCCAGCAGCCGATCGCCGAGGTCGGACCGGGGGTCCTGCAACTCGACCCGCTCGACGAAGTGGCGGGGGGCCGTGGGGTCGGCCGGGGGCGCGAGCAGCGGGGCCAGGTCCATCACGTCGGCCCGGTCGTGCCCCGTGTGCCGCTGGCGCAGCAGGTCGACCCGGCCGATGGCCTCGTCGATCGAGCGCAGGCCAAGCTCGGCCAGGTAGCCCCGCACCTCCTCGGCGATGAACAGGAAGTAGGCGGCCACGCCCTCGGGCGTGCCGGTGAAGTTGGCCCGCAGGTGAGGCCGCTGGGTGGCGACGCCCGGCTTGCACGTGTCGCGGTGGCAGGCCCGCAGCATGATGCAGCCCTCGGCGATCATCGCCGCGGTGCCGAAGCTGTACTCGTCGGCCCCCAGCAGGGCGGCCACGATGACCTGGCGCCCGGTGAGGAACCCGCCGTCGACCCGCAGCCGCACCCGGCTGCGCAGGCCGTTGTCGACCAGGGCCCGCTGGGCGTCGGCCAGCCCCAGCTCCCAGGGCAGGCCGGCGTGCTTGATCGACGACAGCGGGCTGGCCCCGGTGCCGCCGTTCTGGCCGCTGATGTGGACCACGTCGGCCAGCGCCTTCACGCAGCCGGCGGCGATGGTGCCGACGCCGTCCTCGGCCACGAGCTTGACCGACACCTGGGCGGCGTTGACCTGCTTGAGGTCGTAGATGAGCTGGGCCAGGTCCTCGATGGAGTAGATGTCGTGGTGGGGGGGCGGCGAGATGAGGCCCACGCCCGGCTGGGTGTGGCGCAGGCGGGCGATCTCGGCCGACACCTTGTGCCCGGGCAGCTGGCCGCCCTCGCCCGGCTTGGAGCCCTGGGCCATCTTGATCTGCAGCTCGTCGGCGTGGGCCAGGTACTCGGGCGTGACCCCGAAGCGGCCCGAGGCGATCTGCTTGATCTTGGAGTTCTTGTCGTCGCGCCCCTGGCCCCGGGTGCGGTAGCGGGACGGGTCCTCGCCGCCCTCGCCGCAGTTGGACAGGGCGCCCAGCAGGTTCATGGCCTGGGCCAGCGTCTCGTGGGCCTCCTTGGACAGCGCCCCGTGGGACATGGCCCCCGTGGAGAACCGGCGGGCGATGGTCGCGGCCGGCTCGACCTCGTCGACGGCGATCCGCTCGGTGGCCGGCACCACCTCGAGCAGGTCGTGCAGCTCGATGAGCGGCCGGTCGTTGGCCAGCTTGGCGAATGCGTCGTAGCGCTCGGACGACTCGGTGCGGATGGCCGCCTGGAGCAGGTGGGCGACCAGCATGTCGCGGTCCTGCCCGTCGGTCGTCTTCTCCTGGACCAGCGTGAGGTCGTTGAGGGCCTGGACCGTGTCCTTGTCCTTGCTGTGGGGCTCGCCGCCCTTCCGGACCCTGAAGAAGCCGGGCGACTCGAGGTCGGCGGCCGCACCCCAGCCGGCGGCGTGGCGGGCCAGCACGTCGTCGCCGAGGGCGGTCCAGCCGATGCCGCCCACGACGTTGGGGGTGCCGGTGAAGCACACGTCGACGACCTCGGGGGCACGGCCGACGATCTCGAAGATCTGGGCGCCGCGGTAGGAGTCGACCGTGGAGATGCCCATCTTGGAGAGGATCTTGAGCACGCCGGCCTCGACCGCGGCCTGGAACCGGCCCTGGGCCTCGGGGCTGGTGAGGTCGCCGTCGTCGGCCTTGTCGGCCTCGGCCGCCACCGTGGCCAGGGCCAGGCGGGGGCAGATGGCGTCGGCGCCGTAGCCGAGGAGGGTGGCGAAGCCGTGGACGTCGAACACGTCGTCTGCCACCACCACCAGCGCGGTGCGCGACCGCAGCCGGCGCTGCGACAGCGCCTGGTGGACGGCACCGCAGGCCACCAGCGACGGGACGGGCGCCCGATCGGGCCCGGCGTCGTCGTCGTCGAGCACCAGCGTGCCGGCGCCGCCCTCGACGGCGGCCAGCGCATCGGCCACCAGCCGGTCGACGGCGGCGTGCAGCCCCTCGGGGCCGTCGGTGACGGGGAAGGTGGCGTCGAGCGGGATGACCGGCCACGGCGCCTTGTCGGTGAGCTCGAGGTTGTCGATGCCCGACGGGTAGAGGAAGAACGACGGCAGCGTCAGCAGCTGGGCGGCGTCGGCCGCCTCGGCGAGCAGCGGGGTGCGGGGCCCGAGCACGGTGCGCAGGCTCATGACCAGCCGCTCGCGCAGCGGGTCGATGGGCGGGTTGGTGACCTGGGCGAACCGCTGGCGGAGGTAGTGGCCGACAGGCCGGGCCCGGGGGGCGAGGTTGGGCAGCGGCGAGTCGTCGCCCATGGAGAAGGTGGGCTCGTGGGCGTCGTTGGCCATGGGCTTGAGCACCATGGCCAGGTCTTCGCGGGTGAGGCCGTGCATGGCCTGGCGCTCGACCAGGTCGGCGGGCACCTCGAGGGCGGCGTCGCCCGGGTTGAGCCGGTAGAAGCCGTCGCCCGCCCACCGGGCGTAGGGGGCGCGGGCGGCGATGCGCTCCTTGCAGGCCCGGTCGTCGAGGAAGCCCCGGGTGGGGTCGACGAACAGCATCTGGCCGGGACCGAGGCGGCCCCGGACCACCGAACCGTGGCCCGTCACGTCGACGGCCCCGACCTCGGAGCACACGGCGACCAGGCCGTCCTC
Source organism: Acidimicrobiales bacterium (assembly GCA_036506715.1). Taxonomy (GTDB): domain Bacteria; phylum Actinomycetota; class Acidimicrobiia; order Acidimicrobiales; family VFJN01; genus ZC4RG19. The sequence goes on along the minus strand of DASXRH010000415.1, from coordinate 5,727 downwards.
GCACACCTGGTAGCGCAACGGCCGCAGGCCGTTGCGGTCCAGCCGGGCGCCGACGCCGATGCCGTCGGTGAACACCACTCCGGCCGGGCCGTCCCACGGCTCCGTCAGCGCCGAGTGAGAGCGGTAGAAGCCCCGGACCTCGGGGTCGAGGTCGCGGACGTTCTCCCAGGCCTCGGGCATGAGCATCGCCATGACGTGGCGGGGGTCGCGCCCGGCCCGCATGAGCAGCTCGACGGCCGAGTCGAGCTTGCCCGAGTCGGAGTCGTCGGCGTCGAGCACGGGCAGGAACAGGTCCTCGTCGCCCAGCCCGGCCGCCACGGTGCCCAGCTCGGCGCGGCCCCGCATGCGGTTCTCGTTGCCCCACACGGCGTTGATCTCACCGTTGTGGCACAGGGTGCGGAACGGCTGGGCCCGCTCCCACGTGGACAGCGTGTTGGTGGAGAAGCGCTGGTGGAAGACGGCGAAGGGGGCGGCGAAGGCGTCGTCGTGGAGGTCGAGGTAGAAGTCGGCCAGGGCGTCGGCCGGGGCCAGGCCCTTGTAGACCAGGGTGCGGAACGAGCACGACGCCACGTAGGTGCCGGGGGCGCCGCGCTGGATGCGGCGCCGCAGGCGCAGGGCCCGCCGCTCGGTCTCGGAGTCGCCAGCCGCCGGGGCCCCGGTGAACACGGCGTGGACGATCTCGGGGGCGCTGGCCCGGGCCAGGTCGCCCAGGGCAGCGGGGTCGAGTGGCGGGTGCCGCCAGTCGACCAGCGTGAGCCCCTCGTCGGCGAGGGCGGCCTCGACCGCGGGCCGGGGGTCGTCGCCCCGCACGAACAGCACCGCCACCCCGGTGCCCCTGCCGAAGAGCGCCGCCGGGATGGGCGACAGCAGACCCGACCCGTCGGCCGTGCGGGCGTCGGCGGCCACCGCTCCGCGGTGCTTCACGCAGGCGAGGCCCCGGAGCGCGGCGGCGACGATGGCGCGGGACGAGCGGCCGTGGGCGTCGGCCACGAAGCCGATGCCGCAGGCGTCGAGCTCGCGGGTCGAGGGGGGGAGCACGGCGCGATCCTCCTGACAGGTTGCGGGCCGGCGGGCGCCGGCGGTGGAGGGAGAGCAGGGGCAGGCCGACTGGTTGAGTGCCGACCGCCCGTGCCGATCCCAGGGTCGGGCACTGCGAGGTTGGGGGCTGCAATCCGCGACGTCACTGAGGCGAAGCGGGCGCCGTTGCCCGAGCCCCCCTGCGAGGGTCAGGTCAGGTTAGCCCATGCCCGCGCGAACGGCTGACCAGGGTTTGTGCCTGTCCGTGGCCCCGGTTCAGGTGGCGTACAGACAATCGGTCATGCGCCGGTGACCTGGTCGGTCACGAACACCGCCACGGGCTGGCCGATGCGGGCCATCTGGTTGACCAGCCGCTTGACCTCGGGGGTGCCGGCCGGGTCGAAGGCGATGTTGACGAGCCGGTCGTCGATGTCGGCCGTGTCCATCCCCGCGCCGGCCAGCGCGCCGGCCAGCTCGCCCCGCAGCCGCTCGTAGCGGGCCCGGTCGGCGGGGCTGCGGGTGTCGACCGCGGCGATCTGGCGGGCGTCGGGCCGGTCCCGGCGCCAGCGCTCGATGTCGGTGCCGACCGCCCAGTGGACCTCGCCGGTGGCCTCGTCGGGCTCGGCGATGCGGTGAGCCCGCAGCGCCACCTCGTTGGGGGGCAGTCCCCGCGCGTCGAACCCCTGGCGCTCGAGCTCGAGCAGGAGGCCCTCGGCCGGCCCGCCCATGGCCACCGGGTCGGTCCACGTGACGAGGTAGGTGCCCTCGCGCCCGCCGCCCGGGGCGCCGGGGGCGTCGAGGGCGGCGACGGTGTCGGGTGCCACCGCCCGGACCAGCGCGGACAGGTCGGCCGCCGGGACCTCGGTGCGGGTGGCATCGGCGGTGAACAGCGCGGCCCAGGCCACGATCACGCCGGCGAGGACCACCGCCCCGGCCCGGCCGTACGCCGGTAGGCCGGTGCCGGTGGGATCGCCGCCCGGGTGGCGGCGGGCCGCCACCACCGTGAGGGCGGTCCAGCCGATGGCCAGCACCATCAGCGCCGTCGTGCCCCAGGCCCACAGGGCCAGGTAGAACCACACTTCGCCGAAGATCCGGGTCAGCGACACGGCGCTGAGCAGCAGCACCAGGCCGAGCAGGGCGTCCAGCTTGAGCAGGGCCGGGGCCGCCTTGGCCCGCCACGCCACCAGCGCCGACGCCAGCCAGGCGCCCACCATCGCCAGCGCGGGCAGCGTCGAGCCGGTGGTGCCCGGCCGGCCGCCGACGAGCCGCCACGGGTTGAGGTGGACGGCCAGCAGCTCGAGCCCCCGGCGGGCCCCGATGGGCGCCTCGGTGGGGTGGCGCAGGTGCTCGAGGACGATCGCCATGTTGCCGGGGTCGTGGGTGAGCTGCTCGACGAACGGCGGCAGCCACACCACCGCGCTCACGCCCAGAGCGGCCGCCACCCAGCCGGCCAGCCGCCGGCGCCGGGCCCGGTCGGCCCGCCGGCGCCAGCCGTCCACGGCGAGCACCACCACCAGGGCGGCGGCCACCCCGCCCACCAGCCCGAGGTACGAGTTGTGGGCCTGCAGGCAGTACGACCCGGCGAAGGCGGCCACCGGCAGCATGGCCAGGTCGTCGCACAGCACCGACCACGCGGCCAGCAGGAACACGAGCCACCAGAACAGCGGGAAGTAGGGGTTCCAGGCCTCGGTCAGCCACGCGCCGCCGTACAGCTGGCAGAGGATGGCCAGCAGGGCACCGAACACCAGCATGAGGCGCACGCCGCCCCGCCGCTGGGCGATCCACAGCACCACCCCCATCGCGACCAGGTGGAGGCCGGCGGTCGCCGCCTGCAGCCCCCACGCCGTGTCGCCCAGCAGGGTGTAGACGGGGCGCAGCAGCCAGAACGCCACCGGGCCCGGGTGGCTGCCCCGCTGGCCGTAGGCCTCGATGCGCCCGGCCGCCCCGATCAGGGTCGGGTGGCGGGTGCCGACGTCGCGCACCCGCATCTCGGCCTGGGCCAGGTCGAGGATCGGGTACCAGCGGGGGCTGTGCAGCACCCCCAGCGCCACCGCCAGGGGCACGGCCAGCACCGCCAGGATCGCAGCGCCCACGGGCAGCGGGCGGCGCCACCACGGGGGCCGGTCTGCGGCCGGACGGGGCGGGGACTCGTCGGTCCGCCGCGCCTCGTCGACCTGTGTCACGATCCGCCCGCGGGGGCCACGAACACCGACACGGGCTGGCCGATGTCGATGATCCGCTGGACCCGGCCCCGCTCGGCGGGCGGCAGCCCGGGATCCAGGTAGACGCCGAAGGGGAAGGCGTCGAGCCGGGGCACCAGGTCGTCCTGCCCGGCGGCGCGCAGCGCCCCGGCCACCCGGCCAACCAGCCGGTCGAGCTCGGCCTTCTCGGCGGGGGAGCGGGAATCGACGTACGCGACCTCGGTGGCGTCGGCCCGGGCCCGCCACACGTCGATGTCGGGGCCGACCGACACGTGGACCTCGGCGGTGGCCTCGGCCGTCGGCAGGTAGCGGTGGGGCGTGGCGCCGACCGCGTGGGCCTCGATCACCCCCACATCGAAGCCGGCCCGCTCCAGCTCGTCGAGCAGGCCCCAGCCCTGCGAGCCGAGGTTGACGCCGTCGGTCCAGGTCACGAGGTAGCGGCCGTCGGGCCCCCCGCCGGGCACGTCGCCGCCGTCGAGGGCGTCGACGGTGGGGCCGGTGACGGCGCCGACGTCGGCCGACACCCGGGGCTTGGCCACCTCGGCGCCGGTGGCGCTGGCCGCGAACTGGGCGGTCCAGGCCACGAGGACCACGCCGGCCACCACCGGCACCACCCGGGCCAGCCGCCGGCTCCCGCCGCCCGGCCGGGCCGCCACCAGCTGGACGACCGTCCACCCGATGGCCAGCACGATGAGGGCGGTGATGGCCCACGCCCACAGCACCAGGTAGAACCAGATCTCGCCCAGGATGCGGCCGGCCGAGACCAGGCCCAGCACCAGCACCACCCCGACCAGCGCGTGGAGGCGGCCGAGGGTGCGGCGGGCGGCGGCGCCCTCCGCGCTGGCGGGGCGCAGCCACCAGGTGGCCAGCGCCGCCCCGGCCCAGGCCACCACCAGCAGCACAGCCGGCAGGACCGAGCCCGAGGTGGCCTGGTCGCCCGCCAGGAACCGCCACAGGTTGAGATGGACCGCGAACAACTCGCCGCCCCGGGACAGGCCGAGCGGCTCGGTGCCCGGGAACCGGAAGTAGTGGACGATGATCGCCATGTTGCCGGGGTCGTGGCGCAGCTGATCGAGCAGCGGCGGCAGCCACAGCACCAACGCCAGCGCCGCCGACACACCGCCCCACCCGGCCAGCCGGCGCAGGGCCGCCCGGTCGTGGCGGACCATCACCGCCCGGACCACGAAGGCGACGGCGCCGAGGCCGGCCAGGCCGCCCACCAGGCCCAGGTACGACACGTGGGTCTGCATGCAGAACGAGCCGGCGAACACCGCGATCGGCAGCATGGGCAGGTCGTCGCACAGTACGGCCCACACCGCCACCAGCGTGAGCAGCCACCACATGACCGGCATGTACGGGTTCCAGGGCTCGGTGAGCACGTGGGTTCCGTAGGTGCTGAGCAGCACGGCCACCACCGCCGCCAGCCCCAGCGCCAGGGTGGCCCCGCCCCGGCGCACGGCGATCCACAGGATCAGGGCGATCGCGATGGTGTTGAGGACCACCACCCCCGCCAGCAGGCTCCAGCCCGAGCTGCCCAGCAGCCGATACACGGGGGCCAGCGACAGGAAGCTCAGCGGGCCCGGGTGGCTGCCGTCGTGGCCGTAGGCGGTCATGCGGCCGATGAGCCCGATGAGCGGCGTGTGGCCGGTGCCGACGTCGCGCACCCGCATCTCGGTCTGGGCCAGGTCGAGCAACGGGAACCAGCGGGGCGAGCGGAGGGCGGCGGCCGCCACCACCAAGGGCAGGGCCAGGACGGCGGTGAGGCCGGCCACCACGCCGGCGGTGCGGCGCCGGCCCGGCGGGCGGTCGTCGCCGGCGGCGGGCGCGGCGCCGGGGGGCGCCGGGCGGCCGGGCGCCTCCCGGGCCTCGGCCCGCTCGGTGGCCGGCTCGGGCTCGACCGCCACCGCGACGGCTGGGCCGGGTGCCCGCTCGGGGTCGCGGGGACCGTTCACGCGCCTCCGCCCAGACTCCAGGTGTAGACCGCCACGGGCGGGTGGACCTGGCCCATGGCGTACACCGCCGCCCGCAGCTCCACGGGAAGGCGGGGGTCGGCGGCCATGCCGAAGAAGTTGGTGTCGACCTCGGCGGCCATGTCGTCGAGCCCGGCGGCCCGCAGGCCGTCGATCACCTCGACCCGGAGCCGCTCGAACGTGGCCCGCTCGGCGTCGGTGCGGGGGTCGACGTGCGCGAGTCGCACCGCGCCCGGGTGGCCCTCGGCCTGGGCGATCGCGTCGGTGCCCACGGCCACGTGCAGCTCGGCGTCGGCGTCGGCCGGGTCGATCAGCCGGTGGGGCCGCACGGCCAGCTTGTTGCCCCGGTCGGCCCGGGCCCGGTAGCCCCGGCGCTCGAGCTCGAGCAGCAGGCCCTGCCCCTGGCCGCCGAGGTTGACCGGGTCGGTCCAGGTGACGAGGAAGGTGCCGTCGGGACCGCCCGCCACCTCGCCGTCGTCGATGGCCCGCACGGTGGGTCCGACCATCTCGCCCAGCTGGTCGGACAGGTCCATGGCGTC
>DASXRH010000414.1:0-13847 GCA_036506715.1 Acidimicrobiales bacterium | reverse complement strand
GGTCCCACAGCAGCGAGTCGAAGGGGGACAGCAGTGCCGCCCCCACCGCCGGCCCGTCGTCGCGCGCCGCCGGCTCGACCGCTGATCACGGCAGCGCCCGGCGCAGTGCGTAGTCGAGGACCGCCAGGGCCTGGTCCGCCGTCTGCAGGCCGTCGAGGACCGCCTGGCCCAGGCTCGGCACCAGGCCGGACAGGACCGCGGCCTCCAGCTCGACGTCGGCACCGGGGGCGAGGGTGCCGCGGCGGAGATGGTGGGCAATCGTGGCGTGGAGGCCCCGGGGCACGGCCCGGGCCTCCTCCCGGAACAGGGTGGGGTCGACCAGCGTGGCGGTGTGGAGGGCGACGAACATCACCATCATCTCCCGGCTCTCGTCGTCGGTGGGGACGAAGGAGCCGAGGATGGCGGCCAGCGCCTCGCGCGGGCCGTCGCCGGCCGCCGCCTGGCGGGCCCGCAGTCGGGCGGTGGCCCGCTCGGCCACGTGGCGGTGCGTGGCCAGCAACAGCTGGTCCTTGGTGCCGAAGTAGTACTGCACCAGCCGCACCGACACCCCCGCCTCGGCCGCCACCTCGCGGAACGTGGCCGACGCCAGGCCGCCCCGCAGCGTGATGCGGCACACGGCGCCGGTGATCTGCCGCCGCCGCACCTCGTGGTCCACTCGCTTGGGCACGGCGTTTATGATACGTCTGTACCATGAAAGAGCGCGAGCACCTCAGCGGCTGGCGCAGCCCCGCCGCCGAGCTCCGGTTCCGGTCGCTGGAGGACGTCCTCTGGCACGAGCTGTGGCCCGAACCCCCGGCGGCGCTCACGCTCCCCACCCGGCTCGGCCCCACCCGGGCCTACCGCTGGCCCGGGGCCGGCGATCCGGTCGTGCTGCTCCACGGCACCGGCGGCACCGCGTTGATGTGGTCGCCCTACGTGGGCCGGCTGGGCCGGCCCGTGGTCGCCGTCGACAGCATCGGCGACGTCGGCCGCAGCCAGCAGCAGGCGCCCGTGCGCGACGTGGCCGACCTGGCCGGCTGGCTGGCCGACGTGGTCGACGGGCTCGGGCTCGACCGGCCCGACCTGGCCGGCACGTCCTACGGCGGGTTCCTCGCCCTCGCCCTGGCCGCCCACCACCCCGACCGCGTCCACTCCCTGGGCCTGGTCGACCCGGCCGGCATCGCCCCACTGCGCCTGGCCCGCTTCCTGCTCTGGGGCGGGGCCGTCATGGCCTCGTCGTGGCTGCCCGGCCTGCTGCGCCGGCGGGCCGCCCGGCGGCTGCGCATGCCGTTGCTCGACGACAGGCGGCTGCTGCGCATGGCGTTCTACGCCCAGCGCCACCACCGCGCCCGGCTGCTCCCGCCCGTTCTCACCGACGGCGAGCTGCAGGCCGTCGCCGCCCCGGCGCTGGTGCTGGCGGCCGAGCGCAGCGAGGTGTTCCGCCCCGCCGAGCTGCGGGCCCGGGCCTCGGCCCTGCTGCCCGACGCCCGTGTGGCCACGGTGGCCGGTGCTGGCCACGCCGTGGTGCTCAGCCACGTCGACGAGGTGGTGGACGCCCTGGCCGCCTTCCTCGGCGACGTCAGGAGCTGAGCTGGTCCAGCAGCGGCCGGTCGATCAGGTCGGCGTACTCGCCGTGGCGGCGGACGTAGCCGGCGATGAACGGGCACAGCGGCGCGATGCGCCCGCCCGCGGCCCGGACGTCGTCGAGCGCGCCCCGGGCCAGGGCGCTGCCCACGCCGTGGCCCTCGAAGGCGTCGAGCACCTTGGTGTGGGTGAACACCCGGGCGCCCTCGTGGTCGCGGTAGGCGGCGAACCCGGCGAGCTCGCCCCCGATCGTCGCCTCGTAGCGCGACCGCTCGGGGACGTCGGCGACCGTGACCGTGACCTCGTCAGCCATGGTCCGGACGCTACCGGCGCCCGGGCCGCGTCCGGCGGGGCGGCTGCCCCGGAGCGGTGGCGCCCCGGTGGAGGACCGGGCCTCAGCCGACCGGGTGGCCGGGGGCGATGTCGTCGACGTCGTGAAGCCGCAGGGGGGTGAACGGGCCCGGCGAGCTGGCAGTCACCGGCTCGCCGGTGATGCACACGTGGTCGCCCCCCTCGTCGAGCAGCGCCACCCGGCGCACCACCGCCCGGTGGGGGCAGCGGTCGAGCAGGGGCACGCCCCCGGGGCCCGGGGTCCACGGGGTGCGGGCGAACTTGTCGACCTCGTCGCCGGTGCGCCCGCCGAACAGCTCGGCCAGGTCGTGGTCGTCCGCGGTCAGGGCGTGGACGGCCAGGTGGGTGGCCAGCAGCGCGACCCGGTAGGTGTGGTTGGCCTTGGAGATCCAGAGGGCGCAGCGGCGGGGCTCGATGCTCGACTGGGAGTGGAACCCGACCATGCACCCCGCCCGCTCGCCCCGGGCGGCGGCCGTCACCACCACCATGGGGGCGTCGAGGGCCGCCATCATCCGGTCGAGGGCGGCGCCGTCGCCGGTCACCGGCCCGCCCCCGCGAGACCCGGCTCGGGGTCCTCGGCCCGGGTGGTGAGCGGCAGGCCCGGCTCGTCGAGCCGGAACACCACCCGCCGCTCCGCGTCCTCGGCCGCCAGCGTGGCGGCCAGCCCGTCGGCGGCGGCGTCGGCGACGGTGGCCAGCTCTCGGGCCTCTGGCACGACCCCCAGGCGCGCGCCGCACCGCAGGCAGGCGACGTTCTCGAAGAACACCAGCTGGCCGCACCGGCGGCGGGTGAAGGACCGCAACAAGCCCAGTCTTCCCGCTGCGGGCGGTGGGTAAGCGACGGGGGAGCCCATCCGACGACGGAAGGAGCCACGATGGAGCGACTCCCCGGGACCCAGATCGCCTTCCTGACGGCCAACGAGGGCGTGGAGCAGGTCGAGCTCACCGACCCGTGGCGGGCGGTCGAGGAGGCAGGCGGGCGCCCGGTGCTGGTCGCCCCCAAGGCGGGCGAGGTCCAGGCCTTCAACCACCTCGACAAGGCCGACAGGTTCCCCGTGGACATGCCGCTCGACCAGGCAGACACCGAGCGGTTCGGCGGGCTGGTCCTGCCGGGCGGCGTGGCCAACCCCGACCAGCTCCGCCTCGACGACCGGGCGGTGCGCTTCGCCCGCTCGTTCTTCGAGGCCGGCAAGCCGGTGGCGGCCATCTGCCACGCCCCCTGGACGCTGATCGAGGCCGACGTCGTGCGGGACCGCCAGATGACGAGCTGGCCCAGCCTGCGGACCGACCTGGTCAACGCCGGCGCCAACTGGGTCGACCGCGAAGTGGTGGTCGAAACCCACGGGCCCAACACGCTCGTCACCAGCCGCAAGCCCCGCGACCTGCCGGCCTTCTCCCCCGCCGCCATCGACGCGTTCGCCGGCTCGACCTGAGCGCGACCTCGGCCCCGGCGCTCACACCAGCGCCGGGGCCGACTCCACGTCGAGCTCGGCGTCGTCGTCCCGGGCCAGGGACCGGCCGGCCACGCCGTAGAGCGGGAAGGCGGCGGACAGCACCACGGCGCCGATCGCGAGCGCCGCGCCCGGCCCGGAGCCGTCGGCCACCACGCCCAGCCCGAGGGCGGCGGCCACGCCGCCCAGGCGGCCGACCAGGCTGTTGGCCGACAGCACCGTGGTGCGGTGTTGGGGACCGGTGGCCCGGTGGAGCAGGCCGAAGTGGACGACGTTGGCCGGGCCGTGGGCCAGGTAGAAGCCCAGGTAGCCGGCCACTAGCGCCCCGGGCCCGCCCACCACGGCGACGACGGCGGCGGTGGCGCCCTGGACGATCCGCAGCCACGCACCCAGGCGGGCCGGCGAGCCGGCCAGTCGGGTCGAACGGTCGGTCAACGCCGAGCCGAGCGCCGACACCGCCCACCCGGCCGAGGCGGCGACGGCGTAGGTGGCCACACCGCTGGTCGCGTCGCCGACCAGGTCGACCAGGCGGGGGGCCGAGAACAGCTCGACCGCGGTCAGCCCGAAGCCCCAGGACAGCTCGACGGCCACCAGGGCCGCCAGCACCCGCGACCGGCGGACGAGCCCGACGGTCTCGGCCACCACTCGGGGCGCCTCGGCCAGCGCCCCGGCCACCGGGGCCAGGCCACCGTCGTGGCGCCGGGGCTCGTCCATGAGCGTGGCCAGCGCCACCACGTCGACCACCCGCAGCACGATCGCCAGCAGCAGCGGCACCACCAGCGGGTCGACCCCGCCGAGGGGCGGCCAGGTGGCCAGCACGGCGGTGAGCAGGCAGCCGGCCGCGATGGCGGCGCCGGTGGCGATGCCCGCCCGGGCCAGCCCCCGCTCGATGTCGGCGGCAGGCTCGTGGGCGTGGCTGGCATCGACGAACCAGGCGTCGAGGGGCCCGGACTCGAGGGCCCGGTAGACGCCCTTGACTGCCCAGGCGGCCAGGAAGACGGCGGGGGCGTGGGCCGCGGCCAGCAGCGCCAGCGACACCAGGTCGAGCAGGCCCGCCACGACCAGCACCGGCCGGCGGCCGAGGGCGTCGGCCACGCCCCCGGTCGGCAGCTCGAGGGCCAGCACGACGATGCTCTGGGTGGCGGACACCAGTCCGACGTCGGCCAGCGACAGCCCTCGCGACTGCATGAGCACGACGGTGAGCGGGATCAGCAGCCCCGTGGGCAGCCAGCCGAGGGCGGTGAGCAGCACGAAGCGCCGGCGCACGGCGGCGACGCCGGTCATCGCCGCTCCTCCGCCGCCTCCCGGTCGTCGACGGTCGTCCCCTCGCCGGGGAGCGCGTAGACCAGCATCCCCACCGGCCGGGCCCGGGCTGCCGCTTCGGGGTCGGCCTGCAGGGCCTCGATGACCTCGGCCCGGTGGCGGGCCACCACGGCGTGGATGTCGGCGAGCAGCGCTCTGGTCTGCTCGGGCGTCATCGTCAGCTGGTAGTCGCTCTGGTCGGACACGCCCAGCCACTCGGGCGTGAGGCTGTCGCGCCGGGCCAGGAAGTCGTCGATCCACTCGACGGCGGCCCGGCCGACGTAACCGGCCAGCCAGTCCTCGGCCGCCTTCTCGTCGGGGTCGTCGCGGAAGCCGCCCGACGCCCACGACGTCATGTCGTGGGCCGCCCGCCACCAGCGCTCGCGCCCCCGGCCCCGCCCGCCCGCGTGGCCCGGGACCTCCTCGATGAAGCCGTGCTCGGCCAGGACCCGCAGGTGGTAGCTGGTGGAGCCCGAGCTCTCGCCCAGGCGCTCGCCCAGCATGGTGGCCGTGGCCGGCCCGTGGTAGCGCAGCGCCGCCAGCAGCCGCATGCGGAGCGGGTGCGCGAGGGCCTTGAGGGCGTCACCGTCGAGGACCTTGACGGTGAGGGGAGGGGTGGTCATGTCCAAAGACTATTTGCAAAACTTCTTTGCAGCAATGCCTTGCACAATCTCGCCGCACGCTCGCCGGTCGGTGGCGAGCCGAGACCGGGCAGGATGGGGCCGTGCCCGACCCCGTCCATGCGCTGGTGCTGGCCGACACCCATCTCGGGCCCGACCTGTCCCGCCTGCCCCCCGAGGTGTGGGACGCCGTCGAGGCCGCCGACGTCGTCCTCCACGCCGGCGACGTGGTCACCGCCGACCTGCTGGCCGCCCTCCGGGCCCGGCGCCCGGTCCACGCCGTGCTGGGCAACAACGACCGCACGCTGGTGGGTGCGCTCCCCGACCGCCTGGAGATCCGGCTCGGCGGGGTCCAGGTGGCCATGGTCCACGACAGCGGCACCCGGGACGGCCGCGAGCGCCGCATGCGCCGCTGGTTCCCCCAGGCCGACCTGGTCGTGTTCGGCCACAGCCACGAGCCGGTCGACGCCATGGGCGAGGACGGCCAGCGGCTGTTCAACCCCGGCTCGGCCGTCCAGCGCCGCCGCCAGCCCCGGCGGACGATGGGCCGCCTCACCCTGTCCGGCGGCGCTGTCGTCGCCCACGAGATCGTGCCCGTCGGCTGACCGCGCCGGGTCAGCGCACGAAGCTGAACAGCCGCCGCCCGGCCGCGAGCGGCACCGGACCGCCGGCGTAGCGGGCGGCACCCACCCCGAAGCGCAACCCGGGCTCGGGCACCACCAGTGCCCGCTCCTCGAAGCCGGCCTCGGCGAACCAGCCCCGGATGCGATCCACCAGGCCGTCCTCCCGGGGGAACCGGGTCCACACCACCCAGGCCCCGGGCGCGCACAGGGCCGGGAGGAAGCGCACGGTCCCCTCGACGTCGGCGTCGCTCACGTTGCCGAAGATGCCGCACGCCAGCACCAGGTCGGCCGGCGCCGCGCCCACGTACGCGTCGGACATCCCGGCGTCGCCGGCCACCGCCTCGATGCCGGCCAGCCCGGCGGCGGCGATCGTCGCCCGCGCCGCGGCCACGTTGGCGGCGTCCAGCTCGACCAGCCGCCCGGTGAGGTCGCCGCCCCGGCGGTGGCGCCGGGCCACGCCCAGCACGTCGCGTCCCTGGCCGGCGCACAGGCTGACCACCCGCACCGGCCCGGGCGCCAGGTCGTCGAGCGCCTGGGCGATCAGGTCCTGGACGACGAGCAGCCGCAGGTGCAGCCGCGACCCCGGCCGGTCGTACCCGTCGTGCCAGGCCCGGTAGTCGCGCGGCGCCACCCGGCCATCATGGCGCCGCCGCCCCGTACGCCACGTCGAGGCGCTGGAGGCTGCGCAGGACCATGCGCTCGCTCCACTCGGGCTCGCCGGCCAGCGCCGGGGCGTCGAGGCGGGCCAGCAGCGCGCCCAGCGCCACCTCGGCCTGGAGCCGGGCCAGGTGGGAGCCGAGGCAATGGTGGATGCCCGACCCGAACTGGATGTGCTGGTTGGCGTCGGGGCGGTCGACGACGACCCGGTCGGGGTCGGGCCAGCGGGCCGGGTCGCGGTTGGCGGCGCCGACGCCCACGTAGATCACGTCGCCGGGGGCGATGTCCCGCCCGCCGAGGCGCAGGGGCGCCACCGCGATGCGCCGCACGAACTGGTTGGGGCCGTCGTAGCGCAGCAGCTCGTGGACCGCGTTGGGCACCAGGGCGGGCTCGGCCTGCAGGCGGGCCAGCTGGTCGGGCTGGCGCAGCAGCGCCAACAGCCCGTTGCCCACCAGCGCCATCGTCGGCTCGTGGCCGGCCACGTACAGCGTGACCACCTGGGCCACCAGCTCCTCGCGGGTGAGGCGGTCGCCGTCCTCCTCGGCCTGGACCAGGGCGGTGAGCACGTCGCCGGCCGGCGCCAGCCGCTTGCGCTCGATCTGGTCGGCCACGTAGTCGTACATCTCGTCGAGCAGCTGCTGGCAGCGGGCGTGCTCCGCGTCGTCGAGGACCGGGTCGAGCAGGCGGGCCACCGCCGCGATCCAGGCCCGGACCCGGGGGGCGTCCTCTCCGGGGAGGCCGAGCATCTCGTTGAACACCGTGACCGGCAGCGGGTAGGCGAACTCGCCGATGACGTCGATGGTGCCGGCCGCCGGCAGCGCGGCCAGCGCGGCGTCGACGTGACGCTCGACCATGGCCCGCAGGCCCTCCACCGGCCGGGGGCCGAACGGGCGCTGCAGCAGCTTGCGCAGCCGCTGGTGGTCGGGGTCGTCCCGCAGCACCAGGGTGTCGGACGGCTTGCCGGTGCGAGCCTGGCGCCGGCGCTGGAGCGCCACCACGTCGGTGGCGGTGGCGTTGTCGAGCTCGACGCTGACGGTGGGGTCGCGCAGCAGCGCGACGGCGTCGGCGTAGCGCGTGAGGACCCAGCCCGCCAGGAGCGGCGACCAGTGGACCGGGTCGTGCGCCCGCAGCCGGGCGTACTGCTCGTAGGGCGAGGCGACGAACCCGGGCTCGAACGGGTCGAAGGCGACGGGCGGGTCCCCGGGCAGCGCCGTGGTCACGCGTCCACCACCACCGCCGGCAGCGCCTCGGTGCCCGTCAGCCACGGTCGCCCGGCGGCCGCCAGTGGGGCCCACTTGGCGTCCTCGCCGCCGTCCTGGCCGAGGTCGGTCGGCGTGGGGCCCACGCGGGCCGCCAGTGGCGCCAGGGCGTCGACGTCGAAGCCGTAGAGGGCGGCGGCGTTGCCGCCGAGCATCGCGCGGGTCTCGTCGATCGGGATGTCGTGGAACGCCCCCGCCAGCCATGCGCGGGTGTGGGGCCAGGTCCCCTCCGGATGGGGGAAGTCGTTGCCCCACATGATGTTGCCCACCCCGATCTCGTAGCGGCGGGCCAGCTCGCGGCGGCGGGTGTTGGAGGCACCGATGGCGCACTGGGCGTCGAACACCGCGCTCGGCCGCCGGGCCAGGTGGGCCGTGAGCTGGGCGCCCAGCTTCCGGGACCCGTGCTCGCGGTCGTACACGGTGTCCATGGTCCACAGCAGGTCGGGGGCCCAGAACGCCCCGCACTCGGTGACCACGAACCGCAGGTCGGGATGGCGGTCGAGCACGCCCGACCAGATCAGGAACCACAGTGGTCGCGACGACCACCACCGCACCTCGGTGGTGTACATGCCGACGTGGGGCCCGTAGGCCGCCTTGTCGGCCGCGCCCGAGTGGACGTGGACGGGCATCCCGAGGTCGGCGCACGCCGCCCACACCGGCTCGTAGCAGGGGTCGTGGTACGGCGGGTAGGGCTGCCACATCGACGGGATGAGGATGCCGCCCCGCAGCCCCGACTCGCGGGCCCGGGTGATCTCGGCCACCGCCGCCGGCACGTCGAACGTCGGCACGATGGCCACGCCGGCCCGGCGCCCGGGGCTGGTGGCGCACAGCTCGGCCAGCCACCGGTTGTGGGCGCGGGCCCCGGCCATGAGCAGCGCGGGGTCGCCGTCTCCGGCGGCCGCCAGCCCGGCGCCAAAGGGGGCGCTGGCCCCGGCGGTCACCGCGTCGGCGTCGGGGAAGATCACCTCGCCCACCACACCGTCGGCCTCGAGCTCCTTGTCACGGCGGGCGGCGTCCCACCCGCCGCGGAGGCCCTCGGCGTTCTCGGCCTCCCACGCCTCGGCGAACTCGGCGTTGAGCATGCCCCGCTGGGCCAGCTCCAGCATCCTCGTGCGCTCGGCCAGGTGGGTGTCGAAGGCCGCGCGGTGCTCGGGGTCGAGCCACGGGCGGTACTCGGCGTTGGGCAGCCCGGCGTGGCAGTCGGACGAGATGACGAGGTAGCGGTCGGCGTCGCTCATGGCTGTCCCTATCCGGTGAGGTCGGTCAGGTAGGTGGGGTTGGTCCGTTCGATCATGGACGCGGCCCGGGCGCTGATCTGGGCGTCGGTCCGGGCGCTGGGAGGCAGGATCCAGAAGGACCCGGCCTGCACGGCGGTGACCACCCGGTCCGCCACCTCCTCCACCGGCGTCCAGTCGACGGCCACGCCGGCGTCGGCCATGCGCTTCTCGAACGACTCCAGCGTGGTGGGCGGCGTGGCCCGGGGCGTGGCGTTGGCCAGCTCGGGCGGGCGGTTGCGCCACGACGAGAACAGCCCGGTGCGCAGCATGTGGGGCCCGGGGAACAGCACCGACGCCCCCACCCGGGCGCGGTCGGCCGTGAGCTGGGCGTACAGCGACTCGCTCAGCGTCACCACGGCCGACTTGGTGAGGGCGTAGATGGGGGTGCCGGCCAGCGGGGCGACCCCGCCGTTGCCCGACGACGTGTTGACCACGTGGCCCTCCTCGCCGCCGGCCAGCATGGCGGGCACGAAGGCCTTGATGCCGTGGATGACCCCCCACACGTTGACGCCGAGGGCCCACGCCCAGTCGTTGACGGTGTGGTCCCACATGCGGCCCTCGGCCCCCGCCCCCACGCCGGCGTTGTTGCACAGGAGGTGGACGGCGCCGTGGGCGTCGTAGGCGGCGTCCCGCAGGGCCTCGACCGCCGTCAGGTCGGAGACGTCGGTGACCACGCCGAGCACGTCGCCGGGCGGGCCGTCGTGGCCGGTCCGCAGCTCGTCGACGGTGGCGGCGAGCACGGGCGCCTCGACGTCGGCCAGCACCACCCGCATGCCCTCGGCCAGGCACCGCTCCCCGATGGCCCGACCGATCCCCCCGGCCCCGCCGGTGATGACGGCCACCCGGCCGGTGAGCTGCGGGAGCACGACGGCCGCCTCAGTCGTCGCCCGTCGGCGACAGGTCGTCGTAGCGCTGGTGGGCGTAGGGCGCCAGCCACTCTCCCGGCACCCGGGTCACGATCTCGCCGGTCTGGATGCTGCGCCGCTGGGACAGGGTCAGCTCGACCAGCTCGCGGACCGGCAGGTCAGCCACCGGGTCGAAGCGGGACTCGCGCAGCGTCACGGTCCCCTCGACCCGGGCGAGGTCGCGGGCGGTCTCGACGCGCCGGCAGTAGACGAGGGCCGGCTCGGCGTCGAAGCCCTTGCCGTCGGGCGCCGGCAGGAACTTGAAGTAGAAGTCCAGCCGCTCGCGCTCGGGCGGCGGCTCGAGCGTCTCGGCCACCGTGCCCGCCACCTCGATGAACGTGACGCCCAGCCGGGTGACCCGGCCCACGACCCGGTCGCCGTCGCGCTCCAGGGTGACCTCGGCCAGCTTCTTGGGCTCGCCGAACGTCTCGCGCCCGCCGATGACCGACTGCTCGGTCGTCATGGGCATGACCAGCGGGTAGTTGCCGACGCGCCCCTCGTGGCGAGCCTGCACCGCGAAGGTGCCGGCCCCGAAGGGCGGCCGCCCCTCCCCCAGGTCGACCCGGGCCACCGACACCCGCACGAGCGGCTCGTCGCCCGGCGCCAGCGGCGGGGGCAGCACGGCCGCCACCAGCTCGGGGTCGGTGCGGTAGACGGCGGTCAGTGAGGTCGACCACGCCCCCACCGACGTGGCCTTGACCTCGCGGTTCTCCAGTTGCTCGGGCGTGCGGGCGCCGTAGCGGATCCGGGCCATGTCATCCCCCTCCCGCCGCGCGGGCGGCGGCGAACGTCGGGCACCGCAGCGCTGCGGGCGGGATCTCGTCGGCCGGCAGCGGCACCGCCACCTCGTCGACCCGGGGCCCGATGCGGGCCGCCACCGGGGCCAGGGCGTCGAGGTCGAAGCCGTACACGGCGGCGGCGTTGCCGCCGACCATGGCCGCCACCTCGGCGGGCTCGACGCCGGCGAACGCGAGGCGCAGGTGCTCGCGGCTGTAGGGCCAGCACCCCTCGAGGTGGGGGAAGTCGCTGCCCCACATGATCTTGTCGACGCCGATCGCGTGGCGCAGCGCTACCTCATGGGGCCGGATGAAGCTGGCACCCACGTGGCCCTGGCGGGCGAAGTACTCGCTGGGCCGCAACGGCAGGCGGGCCATGACCTCGGCCCCGAAGATCTGCTCCTGCGAGACGGCCTCGCCGGGAGCGGGCTCGGCGGGGGCGGCCATGCGCTGGTGGTAGTAGTCGAGGGTGGCCAGCTGCTCGGGCAGCCAGGCCGTGCCCTGCTCGGTGAACACCACCTGGAGGTCGGGGTGGCGCTCGAGCACGCCGGCGAAGATGAGGTGCCAGAGCGTGCGGTGGGCCCACCAGGTCACCTCGAGCAGGAACATGACCTTGGCCTCGGGGTAGGGCCCGTAGTCGGGGGCGGCGCTGCCGCTGTGGTGGGTCAGGGGCATGCCGAGCTCGGCGCACACGGCCCACAGCGGCTCGTAGTCGGGGGCGTACAGCGGCGGCACGCCCGACCCCGGCGGGGCGCCGGGCAGCAGGACGCCGCCAGTCAGGCCCGCGGCGTGGGCCCACCGGACCTCGGCCACCGCCCGGTCGACGTCGTGCAGCAGGATCTGGGCGATGCCGGCCCGGCGGCCGGGGGCCGCGGCGCAGAAGTCGGCCAGCCACCGGTTGTGGGCCGACAGCCCGGCCCACCGCAGGTCGAGGTCGCCGTCGCCGGCCCCGGGCGGCTGGAGCACCAACGAGGGCTTCGGGAAGAACGGCGGCACCGTGTTGGGGAAGATGACCTCGGCGGCCACGCCGTCGGCCTCCAGCTCGGCCAGCCGGCGGTCGTGGTCCCAGTTGCGGGATGCGCCGCTGTCGCGCAGGTCGTCGTAGGGGCTGTCGAACCCCGACCGCCAGGCGTCGAAGTCGTCGAGCAGCCGCCGGTCGAGGTAGGGCCGGTAGTCCGGGATGTCACCACCCCCGTGGCAGTCGGCGGAGATGACCGTGTACCGCTGGTCCATGCAGCCCCTCCTCCGCATGAGACGGATCTGCCTGAGACAAATCTCGATTTCGTCTCACAGCGAACGTAACATCGGGCCATCGCCCCCACAAGCGCCACCTTGCCCCCGGCCGGGCTCGACCTCCGCACCCGGCTCATCGACGCCACCGAGGCGGTCATGCGGCGCGACGGCCCCCTGACCGTGCGCATCGACGAGGTGGCCCGGCTGGCCGGCTGCTCCCGGGCCACCGTCTACCGCCACGTGGCCGACAAGGACGAGCTGGTGCGCCTGGTGCTCGTGCGCCTGGCCGAGGCCCGGGCCGGCGAGATGGCCGACGACCTGGCCCGCATCGCCGACCCCGGCACCCGCATCGCCGAGGGCCTGGTGCGCACGGTCGAGGCCGTGCGGGGCGAGTGGTGGTACGCGGCGCTGGCCCGCCACGGGTCGACCGCAGCGGTGGCCCGCATCGGCGGCGGGCCCCGGGCCTTCGTCGCTCTCACGTCGCCGCTCGTGGCGCCGTTCCTCGAACTGCTGGCGGCCGACGGCTGGCTGCGCCCCGGGGTCACCGTGGCCGACGCGACCGAGTGGCTGTGCGTGGTGTCGGTCGGCCTGCTGTCCATGGATGCCACCGGCGACCGGGGCCGGGCCGAGCAGGTGGCCTTCCTGCGCCGGTTCGTGGCCGACGCCCTGCTGCGCCGGCCCGCGTGAGCTAGAGCTCCTCGCGCCGCTGCATCTGCTGGAAGCTGAACCAGCCGGGCAACATCGGCAGCCAGTAGGTGACCAGCCGGAACGTCAGCACCGCGGAGACCGCCGGGCCGCTCGCCATGCCGTAGCCGGTGAGGGCGGCCACCAGCGCCGCCTCCACCGCCCCCAGGCCGCCGGGGGTGGGGGCGGCCGAGCCCAGCGCGGAGGCCACGAGGTAGGCGGCGCCGATCTCGGGGAAGCTGACCCCGCCGCCGAACGCCGCCACCGCGGCCGCCAGGGTGAAGATGAATGAGCCGGTGATGCCGAGCTGGCCGCCGACCAGGCCGATGACCCGCACCGGGTCGGTGAGCACGTCGGTCAGCGACGACGCCGCGTTGCGCACCTGCTCGACCAGCGGCGGCAGCACCCGGCGGCGCACCGCCGGGACCAGGCCGACCACCAGCCCGCTCGCCGACACCGCGACGGCGATGACGATGAGCAGCGCGTCGGACTCGGGCAGCGAGAACCCGACCTCGCTGGTGCCCACCCAGGCGAGGAAGGCCGCCATCAGCGACAGGTGGACCACGAGCCCCGACAGCGCGGTCAGGCCCACGGCCGCCGCCGCCGGGCCGGGGTCGAGCCCCGAGCGCTGCAGGAAGCGCACGCCGACCGCCAGCGTGCCGGTGTTGGCCGGGGCGATGCGGCTGACGAACGACGAGGCCAGCTGCATGCGCAGCACCGGCAGGTAGGCGATGGGGTCGGGCACCGAGTTCACGAAGGCCAGGGCCGCGAACGCGATCGTCGCCCCCGCCCCCACCACCATCGGGCCCAGCCACCACCAGTTGGCCTGGCTGGCGGCGTCGACGGTCTCGTCGAAGTTCGCCAGCTGGGGCAGCAGGAAGTAGAAGGCGCCGGCCAGCGCGGCGATCGACACCACCGTGCGGGGCCGGATGCGGTCGAGGCGGGCCAGCGGGGCCGGCTCGACGCCGGTCGCGTGGCGCACGGCCCCGCGCAGGGCGTCGAGCACCTCCTTGTTGCTCCGCCACGCCTTGCGGGTGGGAGCCGGCAGCGCCAGGGGCTGGAGGTAGGGCATGGCGGTCACCACCGCGTGCTGCCCGAGGGCCGCCAGCGCCACGTCGACGGCGGTCGCCGCCCCGACCACCAGCGC
>DASXRH010000413.1:0-5919 GCA_036506715.1 Acidimicrobiales bacterium | reverse complement strand
CGGCCTCGACCTCGACCTGGCCGCCTTCGACCCGGCAGAGCCGGGGGCGGTGGCCGGGCGGGCGGCGCTCCACGGCGTGCGGCTGACCCGGCTGCCCGCCAACCTGCTGCTGGGCGGGGGCAGCGCGCCCGGCGACCCGGTCGAGCTGGCCCGGCGGGTGGTCGACCCCGGCAGCACGCTGGGCGACCCCCACATCCTGCCCTTCGGCCCCGAGATCCAGGACGTCAGCGCCGCCGCCACGGCGGCCGGGGCCGCGGCGTTCGTCGGCGTGCTCGACGGCTACCCCGGCGATTCCCACGACTACTACGTGCCCTACGACGCCGTCGACCGGCCGCTGCCGGCGGTGTGGATCAGCGGCAGCGCCGGTGACCGACTGCGGGCGGCGCTGGCCGCGGGGCCGGTGCGGGTGCGCCTGCGGGTCGAGGCGGCGTGCACGACCGTCACCTCCCACAACGTGGTGGGCGAGCTGCCCGGCGCCGACGACGAGGTCGTGATGATCGGCTCCCACCACGACGGGCCCTGGTCGTCGGCGGTCGAGGACGGGTCGGGCATCGCGCTGGTGCTGGCCCAGGCCGCGTACTGGGCAGCCCAGCCGCCCGAGCGGCGGCCGCACCGGCTGGTGTTCCTCCTCCATGGCGGCCACATGGCCGGGGGCGCCGGGCTCCATGCCTACATCGACGCCCACCGGGCCGACCTGGCCGGTGTCGTGCTGGAGGTCCACCTCGAGCACGCCGCGCTCGAGGTGGGCGACGACGGCCCCACCGGCCGGCCGGTGCCCCGGTGGTGGTTCACCACCCGCAACCCCGGGCTGGAGGCGGCGGTGCTCGATGCCCTGACCGCCGAGGCGCTGCACCGATCGATGCTGATGGCCCCCGACGCCATCGGCCCCCAGCCGCCGACCGACGGCGGCCACTACCACGCCGCCGGCGTGCCCATCGTCAACTTCCTGGCCGCGCCGTTCTACCTGTTCGACGCCATGGACACCCTCGACAAGATCGACGCGGACAACCTGGTCCCGATCACGCGGGCGGCGATCCGCATCGTGGCCTCGACCGCCGGCACGACCGCGGCCGCCATGCGCGCGGGCGTGGTCGCTTGACCGAGGTCGGCTGTCGTCTTGCTCCCCTATGAGCGGCCGCGCGATGCTTGCTGCTCGATGCGACGCCTCCACACGCTCGTAATCCTCGCCTAGCGCACGCCGGTCCCCTCACCGCGTGCGCCCGCCGACCTCCCCTCCGGGAGGTCGTTGCAGTTTTCGGCCCCCCTTTCCCACCCGCAACCGAGGAGTACACCGCCATGACCATCGACGGGGGACAAGCCCTGATCCGAGCCCTCGAGATGGAGGGCGTGGAGGTGATGTTCGGCCTGCCCGGCGGCGCCATCCTCCCGGTCTACGACCCGATCATCGACAGCCCGATCCGCCACATCCTCGTGCGCCACGAGCAGGGCGCCGGCCACATGGCCGAGGGGTTCGCCCACGCCACGGGCCGGCCCGGCGTGTGCATGGTGACGTCGGGCCCGGCGGCGACCAACATCGTCACGCCGCTGTGCGACGCCTACATGGACTCGGTGCCCATGGTGTGCATCACCGGCCAGGTGCCGTTCTCCGCCATCGGCACCGACGCCTTCCAGGAGTGCGACACCGTCGGCATCACCCGGTCGGTGACCAAGCACAACGAGCTCATCACCTCGGCCCAGGACATCCCGCTCATGGTGCGCCAGGCCTTCCACCTGGCCACCACCGGCCGGCCGGGGCCGGTGCTGCTCGACCTGCCGAAGGACATCGTCGACCCCAGGAACCCGCGCTCGCAGATGGAGTGGTACTGGCCGAGCGACGACGAGGTGGCCGCCAGCCTGCCCGGCTACCGGCCCACCACCAAGGGCCACCCGAAGATGATCCGCCAGGCGGCCGAGCTCATCCTCCAGGCCCGCAAGCCGGTCATCTACGCCGGCGGCGGCATCCTCAAGGCGCGCGCGGCCGAGGCCCTGCGCGAGCTGGCCGAGCTGTGCGAGATCCACGTGGTCACCACGCTCATGGCCCGGGGCGCCTTCCCCGACGACCACCCACTGTGCCTCGGCATGCCGGGCATGCACGGCAACTACACCGCGGTGACGGCGATGCAGCAGTCCGACCTGCTCATCGCCCTCGGCAGCCGCTTCGACGACCGGGTCACCGGCAAGGTCGACGGGTTCGCCCCCGGCGCCAAGGTCATCCATGTCGACATCGACCCGGCCGAGCTGGGCAAGGTGCGCCGGCCCGACGTCCCCATCGTCGGCGACTGCCGGCTGGTCATCGAGGAGCTGGTGCGGGCCGTGCGCGACCTGCTGGGCAGCGGCGTCGAGCTGCCCGACCGGTCGTCCTGGAAGCAGACGATCTCGGGCTGGCAGGAGCGCTTCCCGCTCACCTACCAGCAGTCCGAGCCGGGTGACGCCCTCAAGCCCCAGTTCGTGCTGGAGCGGCTGCGGGACAGCACCCCCGACGACACGATCGTCGCCTCGGGCGTCGGCCAGCACCAGATGTGGACCTCGCAGTACTGGAGGTTCAACCACCCCTACACCTGGGTCAACTCGGGTGGGCTCGGCACCATGGGCTTCGCGGTGCCGGCGGCCATCGGCGCCAAGGTGGGCCGGCCCGACCGCATGGTGTGGGCGGTCGACGGCGACGGCTGCTTCCAGATGACCGCCCAGGAGCTGGTGACCGCCACCAGCGAGCGCATCCCGATCAAGGTGGCGATCCTCAACAACGCCTACCTGGGCATGGTCCGCCAGTGGCAGGAGATGTTCTACGACGAGCGCTACTCCGAGGTGTACCTGTCGCCCGACCTCCCCGACTACAAGCTGTGGGCCGAGGCGATGGGGTGCGTGGGCATGCGGGTCGAGTCGCCGGAGGAGGTCGACGCAGCGATCCAGAAGGCCAACGAGATCGACGACCGCCCAGTGGTCATCGACTTCCGCACCGACTCCCGCGAGAAGGTGTACCCGATGGTGCCCTCGGGCCTGTCCAACGACCAGATCGTGACCGACCCGTCGCAGGGCGAAGGAGGGCACTGATGGCCCAACTCCCCGGAACGGACGCCCGGCACCACACCTTGGTGGTGCTGGTCGAGAACAAGGCGGGCGTGCTGGCCCGGGTGTCGAGCCTGTTCGCGCGGCGGGGGTTCAACATCTTCTCGCTGGCCGTGGCCCCCACCGAGGACGAGCGGTTCAGCCGCATCACCGTGGTCGTCGACGTCGAGTCGGCCCCGCTCGAGCAGATCACCAAGCAGCTCTACAAGCTGATCAACGTGGTGAAGATCAGCGAGCTCGACCCCCGCGACTCGGTCGAGCGCGAGCTGATGCTGGTCACGGTCCGGGCCGACCTTGCGGCCCGCAGCCAGGTCATCGAGCTGGTCAACCTGTTCGAGGGGCGGGTGGTGGACGTCGGCCACGACGAGCTGACCGTCAGCCTCGACGGCGAGCCCGACCGCCTGGACGACGTCGAGGGGCTGCTGCGCCCGTTCGGCATCGTCGAGCTGCAGCGCACCGGGCGGGTGGCGCTGCCCAAGCTCGAGCACACGCCCCCGTCGCTGCGCTCGGTGAGGCGCACCGCCTGAGCCCGATCATTCGAGAACCAGAGAGGAAGCCCCTGATGGCCAACGTGTACTACGAGAAGGACGCCGACCGGTCGCTCATCGCCGGCCGCAAGGTGGCGGTGATCGGCTACGGCTCGCAGGGCCACGCCCACGCCCTCAACCTGAAGGACTCGGGCATCGACGTTCGGGTGGGCCTGCGGGAGGGCTCGGCCTCGGTGGCCAAGGCCGAGGCGGCCGGGCTGCCCGTACGGTCGATCGCCGACGCCGCCGCCGAGGCCGACCTGATCATGCTGCTGGGGCCCGACACCGAGCACAAGGCGATCTTCACCGAGCACATCGCCCCCCACCTGCACGAGGGCGACGCCCTGTTCGTCGGGCACGGGTTCAGCGTGCGGTTCGAGCAGGTGGTGGCCCCGGCCGGGGTCGACGTGGCCCTCGTGGCCCCCAAGGGCCCGGGCCATCTCGTGCGGCGCACCTACACCGAGGGCGGCGGCGTGCCGTGCCTCATCGCCACCGCCCAGGACGCCTCGGGCTCGGCCCACGGGCTGGCGCTGGCCTACGCCGACGCCATCGGCGGCACCCGGGCCGGCGTGCTCGAGACCACGTTCGAGGAGGAGACCGAGACCGACCTGTTCGGCGAGCAGGTCGTGCTGTGCGGCGGGCTGACCGCCCTGGTGCAGGCCGGGTTCGAGACCCTGGTCGACGCCGGCTACCAGCCCGAGTCCGCCTACTTCGAGTGCCTCCACGAGCTCAAGCTCATCGTCGACCTCATGTACGAGCAGGGCATCGCCGGCATGCGCTACTCGATCAGCGACACCGCCGAGTACGGCGACCTCACCCGCGGGCCCCGTGTCGTCAACGACGCGGTCAAGGCCGAGATGCGGGCCATCCTCGACGAGATCCGCACCGGCAAGTTCGCCGACGAGTGGATCGCCGAGTCCGAGTCCGGCCGGTCGCGCTACGAGGCGCTACGGGAGGCCGGCAAGCAGCACCCGATCGAGGTGGTCGGCGCCGAGCTGCGGGCGATGATGCCCTGGATCTCGGCCGGCAAGCAGCGGGTCCAGGACATCTCGGGCGGCTGAGACCCCGGCCTCAGTCGGCCAGTTCCGCGGCCGACGTGACCCGGACGGGGGTGACCCGGACGACCAGCTCGCCGGGCACCCCGTTGCGGGCCCCGTACTCCTCGGCCCGGTCGGCGCCCATGTACCGGCCGCCGATGCGGGCGGCCCACGCCCGGACGTCGTCGAGATCGTCGCTCCACGCCGCCGGGCCCTCGATCATGACGAACGAGAACGGTGGCTGGTCGTCCTGGACGACCAGCGCCACCTCCCCGGTGCGGCGGATGGCGTGACCCTTCACCGTCGTGGCCCCCGTGTTGAACACGATGGTGCCGTCGTCGTCGACGTCGTACCAGACGGGCGCGGCGTGGGGCCGGCCGTCCTTGCGGGTGGTGGCCAGCGTGGCGGTCCGCACCGGATGGCGGAGGAAGGACTGCACCTCCGCCTCGTCCATGGGGTGGTAGGGCATGGCCTCACGCTAGGCCCGGACCCGGTCCGGCGGATCAGGCCGAGCGGAACGCGTCGACGACCGCGGCCCGCCACTGGGCCAGGGTCGCGGTGTGGTCGTCCCCGGTCGAGCGGCCGAGGCGCACGGTGAGCAGGTCGAGCGGCGGGCAGCACATGATCGACTGGCCCTCGTAGCCGCTGGCCCAGAAGGTGCCGAGCTCGTCGCCGACGCTCCACCAGTGAGCGCCGTACCAGCGGTCCTCGGGCGGGTCGTAGGACCGGATGCGGCGGGCGTGGTCGACCCAGCCGGCCGGGAGCAGGCGCTCGCCCTCCCACACGCCGTCGCGCAGGTAGAGCAGCCCGAAGCGCAGGAAGTCGTGCGCCGTGGCGTACAGGTACGACGAGCCGATGAACGTGCCGGCGCCGTCGAAGCGGGGGGTGGCGGACGTCATCCCGAGCGGGTCGAGCAGCCGGTGGCGCAGGAACCGCCCGTACGGGTCGCCGGCGCCGACGGTGGCCGCCACCAGGCCGGAGATGATGTTGGACGTGCCCGACGAGTAGTTGAACACCGTGTCGGGCGGGTGGGCCAGGGGCCGGTCGGCGGCGAAGGCGGCCATGTCGGCCTGGCCGTCGCCGAACAGCATGTCGACCACGTCGGACCGGCCGTCGAGCTCGTAGACCTCGGCCCAGTCGAGCCCGTCGCGCATGGCCAGCATGTGCTCGAGGGTGATGCCGTGCCGGGGGTCCGCGGGATCGGCCCATGCGGGCACGGGGGCGGGGTCGTCGAGGGCCATCCGTCCCTCGGCGACGAGCATGCCGACCACGGCGTGGAGCACCGACTT
>DASXRH010000412.1:0-6521 GCA_036506715.1 Acidimicrobiales bacterium | reverse complement strand
CAGGATCATGCGGGCGGTCGGCTCCGGTCGGTCACGTCGGTGGGTGTGTCGCCCACGGTGCGGGTGTCGTCGGTGTTGCGGACGGTCGGCTCCGGTCGGTCACGTCGTCGGTGGGTGTGTCGCCCGAGGTGCGGGTGTCGTCGCTGCGGTGCAGCGAGCAGTCGGCGCACAGGGCGCCGCCCGACACGGCCGTCTTCCACCACAGGCAGCAGGTGCGGCGGTGGAAGGCCCACCCGCGGCGGTCGGGCGTCGGCGCCCAGGCCCCGAGCCCGGCCAGCCCGTGGGGCGCGGCCGCCAGGAAGGCGTCGAGCCGGGGATGCCATGCGGGCCCGGCCGCCTCCCGCACCGCGCCGGCGCCCGAGGCGCAGGCGGCGGCCACGTTGCCCCACACGAGGGCGGCACCGATGCGGGTGCCCGCCCGCAGCGTGGCGGCCACCGGGTCGAGGTGCCCGGGGAACAGCCAGTCGACGAAGGTGTCGAGGTCGGTGGTGGCCCCGGGCCCGCCGGCGGCGCCCGCCGGCCGGTACACGACCGACGACGGCCGGCTGCGGGCGATGCCCACCGCCATCCCGGCGGCCCGCACATCGGGGGCGGTGCCGGTCATCAGCCAGCACGCCAGCGCCGTGCCCGCCACCCGGTAGGCGTAGCCCTGCCACCACAGCGACGCCGCCACCTGCGGATCGTCGCTGCCCCGCCCGTCGGCGCTGTCGGCTACCGCCGCCGCCACGGCGCCGGCGTCGCGGGCCAGCACGGCGCAGTCGAGCTCCCCGGGTCCCGGCTCGGCGCCGGGCCCGTCGCACCGCCACCGCAGGAACGACGCCACGCCGCTCACCACCGCCAGCTGGTCGGCGGGGGCGCTCACGGCGCGGCCTCGACGATGAGGGCGGCCACGCGGTCGAGGTCGAGGTGGGCCTCCAGCGTGTCGGCGATGCGGTCGAGGCGGTCGAGGCGGGTGGCGGCGAAGTCGACGCCGGCGGGGGTCCAGCGCTTGCCGGCGCGGGCGGCCGCGTCGGCCAGCACCGCGGCCCGGAAGCCGTCGGACTCGAACAGGCCGTGGACGGTGGTGCCCGCCAGGCGGTCCGTGCACCAGCCCAGCACCTCGCCGCCGGCGCTGCCCTCGGTCGACATCAGCCACTCGCCGGCCGCGCCGTCGGGGCCCACCCGCCCGTGGTGGATGCGGTAGCCGGCCACCGCCTCGCCCGCCCCGACCCCGGCCACCACCGTCGCCGTCGGGCGGTCGAGGACCTTGTCGCCCCGGAAGTCGGTGGTCACCGGCAGCCAGCCCAGCCCCTCGTCGGCCCCGGCTGGGCCCTCGACGCCGTCGGGGTCGTCGATGCGGCCGCCGGCCATCTGCAGGCCGGCGCACACCGCCACCACTGGCGCCGCCGACCGCTCGACGGCGGCGGCCAGGCCCGTGCGGCGGAACCAGTCGAGGTCGCCGCGCGTGTTCTTCGACCCCGGCAGCACCACCAGGTCGGGCCGGCCCAGCTCGGCCACGGACCGCACCCAGCGCACGTGGACCCCCGGCTCCGCCCGCAGCGGGTCGAGGTCGCCGGCGTTGCTGACCCGGGGCCAGCGCAGCGCGGCCACGTCCACGACGTCGCCGTCGCCGGTCGGCGGCGGATCGGCGCGGTCGAGGGCCAGCGAGTCCTCGTTGTCGATGTCGACCACGCCGACGTGGGGCAGCACGCCCAGCGTGGGCACGCCGCACCGGGCCTCGAGGTCGGCGCAGGCGCCGCCCAGCAGCGCCGGGTCGCCCCGCAGCCGGTTGACCACGAACCCGCGCACGCAGGCCCGCAGGTCGTCGGGCAGCAGCGCCACCGTGCCGTACAGGGCGGCGAACACCCCGCCCCGGTCGATGTCGCCCACGACCACGGCCGGCAGCCCGGCGGCGCGGGCCAAAGGCAGGTTCACCAGGTCGCCGTCGAGCAGGTTGATCTCGGCCGGGCTGCCCGCCCCCTCGCACACCACCACGTCGAACCGGGCCCGCAGGTCTGCCAGCGCCGCCGCCACCACCGGGCGCAGCCCGGGCTTGTCGCCGTGGTACTCGGCCGCGCTGCGCACCCCGGTGGGCCGGCCCATGACCACCACCTGGCTGGCCCGGTCGCTGGTGGGCTTGAGCAGGATCGGGTTCATGGCCGCCTCGGGCGGGACCCCGGCCGCGACAGCCTGGACCCACTGGGCGTGGCCGATCTCGGCGCCGTCGGCGGTCACCGTCGCGTTGAGCGCCATGTTCTGGGCCTTGAACGGGGCCACCCGCACACCCCGCCGACCCAGCAGCCGGCACAGCCCGGCCACCACGAACGACTTGCCGGCGTCGCTGGTGGTGCCGCACACCATCAGGCCGCCCCGCAGCCCGGGGCCGAGCGCGGCGCTCACCGCGACGTACCCTCGCCGCCATGGCCCGCGCCCAGTCGATCGTCCTCGTCAACACCGGTCACGGGAAGGGCAAGTCGTCGGCCGCCTTCGGGGTGATGGTGCGGGGCTGGGCCCGGGGGTGGAACGTGGCCGTCGTCCAGTTCGTCAAGGGCGGCAAGTGGAAGACCGGCGAGCGAAAGCTGGCCGACCAGCTGGGCATCGAGTGGCACACGCTGGGCGACGGCTTCACCTGGGAGTCGACCGACCTCGACCGCACCGCCGAGCTGGGTCGCGAGGCCTGGCGGGTGGCGGCGGCCAAGCTGGCCTCGGGCGACTACGACCTGCTGGTGCTGGACGAGGTGACGTACCCGGTGAAGTACGGCTGGGTCGAGGCCGCCGACGTGGCCACCGCCATCCGCGACCGGGCGCCGCGCACCAGCGTGGTGGCGACCGGTCGTGACGCCTCGCCCGAATTGATCGAGGTGGCGGACACGGTGACCGAGATGCGCAAGGTCAAGCACGCCTACGACGCCGGCATCTCGGCGTTGAAGGGCATCGAGTTCTGAGCCGGCGCCGCGGCGGCCCGCCGGGCCGCCTCGGCCCAGGTGACCCCGAGCCCCAGCGTCAGCAGCGTCCACACCAGCAGGTTGCCCGTGAGCGAGTTGACCCGGAACTGCCAGACCAGGTTGGCCGGCGCGGTCACGGCGTCGGGGTTGGGGGGCATG
This sequence comes from Acidimicrobiales bacterium, assembly GCA_036506715.1. Taxonomy (GTDB): domain Bacteria; phylum Actinomycetota; class Acidimicrobiia; order Acidimicrobiales; family VFJN01; genus ZC4RG19. Next base: position 3,438 of record DASXRH010000412.1, on the reverse strand, counting down.
GCCGCGAACAGCACGGCGAACGCGGCGCCCGCCGCGGCCACCACCGCCGCCACCCGGCGGTCGTCGGGCCACCCGGCCCGGCGCAGGCGGGCCGACAGGTGGGCGGCCCCCGACAGCAGCAGGGCGGCCAGCACGATGATCAGCACGTACAGCCGCTCGCGCTCGCCCACGGTGGCCGGGTCGCCGACGGCCGGCGGGTTGGGCGGGTACTTGAGCCACGGCGCCACCGTCAGGGCCCCGGCCAGGATCGTGCCGGCCAGCACCACCCGGCGGAACACCCCGCCCGAGACCAGCCGCAGCGACAGGGCGGTGACCGACAGGAACAGGCCGTAGGCGGCGCCGGCGATGGCATAGGCGGCGAACAGCCCGGGGCCCGACTGGTCGGCCCGGGGGACGATGGCCATGTCGTCGTCCTCGGCGGGCCCGGGGTCGGCCGCCGCCCGGGCGTCCTCGAGGGCGATGGCGTCGTCGACCCGGGGCTCGGTCACCACCTTGGCGAAGGCCGCGCCGAACAGGCCGGCGACGGCGCCGATGAGCAGCGCGGCGACGATGATCGTGCGCGGGCGCGTGAAGTCGAAGCGGGTGAGCACGGTTCGTCCTCGGTGGGCGGGTCAGCCGGTGGTGGCCGGCGAAGTCAGTGGCACGGCACGCCGATGACGTGCCGCCCGTCGTGGAAGAACTCGTGGAAGAACTGGTTGCTGTGGGCCAGCGAGCCGGTGAGCTGCCCGTTGTCGAACGTGACCAGCCACAGGGCCAGCACGGCGACGGCGAACAGGGCGACGATCGCCCAGCCGGGGATCGGCGCGACGACGACGCCGGGATCGGCGGCGGTCGCTGTGGTCGGGCTCGGTGCCATCGTTGGGTCTCCTCCATCCACGTGGATACAACCCACGGTCGGTCTCCTGGCTCCCGGATCGCCGCTCGCCCCGCCTTCCCGGGCCGGAGCCCAGTGGCATCGTGGAGGTCGCTCCCCGGTCACAGTGGCGGGACCGCGTCGGACTCGCACCGACTTCCCGGAACCGTGGTTCGGCCGCACACTATCAGCGGCCTGTGACAGGTTCCGGGGAACTCAGCGCCCCGACAGGTAGTCGTGCAGCGTGTCGGTCTCGGCCTGCAGCTCGTCGATGCGCGACTTGACCACGTCGCCGATGCTGACGATGCCCACCAGCGCGTCGCCGTCGACCACGGGGATGTGGCGGATCCGCCTGTTGGTCATCAGCCGCATGAGCTCGTCGACCGTGGCCCGCGGCCCGCACGTGGCCACGTCGGTGGACATGAGGTCGGCCACCGACCCGGCCAGCAGCGCGGTGGCGTCGCCGCCGGCCAGCGCCCGGACCACGTCGCGCTCGGACAGCACGCCCACCACCGGCCCCGGCGGGCCGCCCTCGGCGGCGGCCCGGGTGACCACCAGGGCGCCGATGTTGCGCTCGCGCAGCAGCGCCACCGCCTCGTCCACCGTGGCGCCCGAGGCGATGGTGGCCACGTCGGACCCCTTGCGGTGGAGGATGTGCTCGATCAGCACTCGACCCACCTCCCGGGTGAGGTTGCGTCGTCGTCGGGAGAGACGCCTCCACTGTCCCACACCCGGGCCGGGCTGTGGCGTCTGGCACACGGGGCGCCGCGCGGGCATCCTGCCGGGATGGCGGATCTTCTGACCGGCGGTCCCGGCGACGCCCCCCTGCTCGACGCGGCCACCGTGGTGCTGGTCCGGGACGGGGCGGCCGGCCTCGAGTGCCTCATGCTGCGCAAGACGTCGGGCCAGGCGTTCGAGGGCTTGTGGGTGTTCCCCGGCGGCCGGGTCGAGGAGGACGACGGCCCCGGCTACGACGGCGCCCGGGCGGCCGCGGTGCGCGAGGCCGAGGAGGAGACCGGCCTGGTCATCGGGGCCACCGACCTGGTGCCCATCGCCCACTGGACGCCGCCGCTGGAGGCGCCCCGCCGGTACGCCACCTGGTTCTTCCTGGCCCCGCTGCCCGCCGGCGCCGCCGAGGTCGTGGTGGACGGGGGCGAGATCGGCGACCACGTGTGGACCAACCCCGCGGCCGCGCTGGCCCGCCACCGGGCCCGCGAGATCGACCTCCTGCCGCCCACGTGGGTGACGCTGCACGGCATCGAGAGCGCCGCCGACATGGCGGCCGCCCTGGCCACCGCCCGGGCCGCCGAGGTCGACTACTACACCACCCGCATGCTGCGCGACCAGGGGCTGATGGTGTCGGTGTGGGCCCCCGACGCCGGCTACGAGTCGGGCGACCTGTCCGTGCCCGGCGCCCGCCACCGGCTGTGGATGGACCCGGCCGGCTGGCGCTACGAGCGCACCACCTGACCGGGGCGATGTCACATCCGGGTGCCGGCCCCGGCACCATGGAGGTCGTGGAGACCCACGTACCCCCCGACGTGGCCGGCGACGCCGAGGCCGTGACGGCCGCACCCGTCCCCGAGAACGGGGGCGACGGCGGCGACCTCGACGACCTGGCCACGGCCCGGGTCGACGTCGACGAGCCGGCGCGCCGCGGGCTGTCGTGGGGCCGGGTGGCGGTGTTGGTGGTGGCGATGGCCTTCCTCGGCTTCGCCGTCGGCCTGGTCGTCACCCGCGACCGCCCGCCGGGCGCGGGATCGGTCGACGTCGGCTTCCTCCAGGACATGCTCACCCACCACGACCAGGCACTCGGGGTGGCGACGCTGGAGCTGGCCTACGGCCAGGACCCCGTTGTCCGCAGCTACGCCCGCGAGGTGCTGAGCGAGCAGGCCTACGAGACCGGGGTGATGACCCAGATGCTGGCCGGCTGGGGCGTCACCCGCGACGACCGGTCCGACGAGGCGATGGCGTGGATGGGCATGCCGGTGCCGGTGGCCGAGATGCCCGGGCTGCTGAGCGACGAGCAGATGGACCAGATCAAGGCCGCCAGGGGGCGGGATCTGGACATCCTGTTCCTGCAGACGATGGCCGAGCACCACCGCGGCGGGCTCCACATGGCCCAGGCCGCCGCCGCCGACGCCGGGGATCCCGCCGTGCGGGCGCTGGCCGAGCGCATGAACCGCAACCAGGCGGGGGAGATCAACGAGTACCGCCAGACGGCCATCCGGTTCGGGGTCGAGATCCAGCCGGCGACCGTTCCGCCGGACCTGCCGGCGCCGTCGAGCTGAGGATCCGTGGCGACGGCCGGGAGCCTGCCGTCGGCTGGCGGCTGACCGGGCTCGGCGAGACTTCCGCCGGCCGGGCGCCGGTGGGGCCCCGCCCCCGTCTCGGGTGTCACAGGGTGCCGGTAGCCTCGCCGCCGTGACCGATGCCGCCGCCGCGCCTGCGCTCGCGCCCGGGTCCGTGGCGCTGGCGGTGCTCGGCCGGGGGGTCGTCGTCGGCGCCGGTGATCCCGTGCCGGCGCCGTGGGTCGGGGCGCCCGTCGTCACCGTGGACGAGGCGGCGGTTGCCGCCCCGGGGGA
>DASXRH010000411.1:0-7208 GCA_036506715.1 Acidimicrobiales bacterium | reverse complement strand
ACGACCGCGACAACCTCGAGAACGTGCTGTCGGTGGAGGCCAGCCCCCACGTGGTGCCGGCCGACGAGAACTGCGGGTCCGTGACCTACCACACGCCCCCCGGGGGCGGTGAGGTCGTCGCCCCCAACGGGTCGACCGCCGGCCGCGACGCCCTCAAGGCCTCGTTCCTCAACGGCGACGGCTGCGTCGACATCGCCCGCTCGTCCTCGGGCCCCCGCCCGATCGGCATCGGCCCCGGCCAGGACCCGGCCGAGTTCGAGTACTACGCCTACGCCCTCGACGCCGTGGGCTGGACCTCGGCCAGCTCGTCCGCCCCGGCCAACCTGACCCTCACCCAGCTGCGCAGCATCTACAACTGCACCTTCACCAACTTCAACCAGGTCGGCGGCGGCAACCAGGCGATCGAGCGCTACTGGCCGCAGGCCGGTTCGGGCACCCGCTCGTTCTTCCAGAGCGACGTGCTCGGGTTCGACCCGACGACCTTCTCGGGCCCCGGCTGCCCCGCCGTGGTCGAGGTCCAGGAGAACCAGGGCCTGTCGATCTTCCTCAACGGTGACTTCCAGTCGGCGGTGATGCCCTACTCGGGCGCCAACTTCATCGCCATGGCCAACGGGGTGATCCCCGACCAGCGGGCCGGGCAGCTCATGAAGAACCTCGACGGCAAGAACATCACGTTCAACACGGGCTCCGGCCTGGCCCCGGCCACCCCGGCCATCACCGGTGACGCCACGGCCCCCGTTCAGGAGGCCAACGTCCGCCTGGTCGACCCAACCCCCGACTACGTCGGCATCCGCTTCGTGTTCAACGTGGTGGCCAACGGCTCGCCCAGCTACCCGAGCACGCTCCGCTACGTCGGCTTCGACAACGCGGACGGCGGCGCCACCTCGCCGCTGTGCAGCAACGGCCGGGCCTCCACCCTCACGCAGTACGGCTTCGGTCCGCTGACCAACACCACCAACCCCCAGAACCTGGCGGGCTCGACCTGCCGCCAGTACTGATCCGCTAGCGGTTCCTCCGGGGGCCGTCTCCGGTCATCGCCGACCGGGGGCGGCCCCCCGGCGCGTCAGGCGTTGGCCTCGGCTGCCGGCAGCAGCCGGTAGCTGGGGTTGAGCACCGCCAGCCGGTTCTGGTGGATGCCGGCGGTGCCGACCATCTCGAGCCGGCTGCCCACCCTGACCCCGGCCAGCTCGCGGCGGCCGAGGAACACGGCCAGGAGCGTGCCGGTGCCGTCGTCGAGGACCACCTCGAATGTGGGCACGTCGCGCTGGGGGGCGACCCGCACCGAGTGGACCTGCCCCTTGACACGCACCTGGTCGCGCCAGCGCACCTCGCCGATGGGGGTGACGGCGCCGGTGTCGGTGCGGGGCGAGCGGTCCTCGGCCCCGCCGTCGCTCCGGGGCCCGATGGCGTTGGTCAGCTTGCCCCGGGACGCCGGCGGCACCAGCTCCACCACGTCGTCGGCCAGCCAGGCGTCGAGGTGGAACGGCACGGTGGTCACGTTGGCGTGGGGCAGCTTCGACACCTGGGCCTGGATCTCCTCGGCCGTGCGGTCGTGCAGGATGCGGTGCCAGAGGCCGTTGTACTTGCGGTCGGGCAGCAGCACCGACACCTCGGTCTCGCCGTCGGACAGCTCGTGGGCCACGTGCTCGACGGCGGCGCGGGTCAGCCGGCGGTCGGGGCAGGCCACCATCTCCAGCCGCACCCGGGCCAGGCCCAGGCGCCGCCACTCGTCGGCCAGCCGGTCGGCGGCCTCGTCGTTGACCACGAAGTGGACGGCGCGCAGCTCGTCGGGGGTGAGCGTGCGGGCGTACTGGATGGCCCTGGCCGCCGCCAGGTCGAGGTGGTCGACGAACACCATCACCACGTGGCGGCGCAGGATCGGGGCGGTGGCCGCCTCGGGGATGTCGTGCTCGAGCGCCACCCGCTCGAGCTCGTACTGGCGGTTGAGCCGCAGCAGCAGCACCACGGCGATGGGCATGAGCGGCAGGACCACCCAGGCGTCGTCGAACCGGGTGACGGTGACGATGAGCACGATCGCGCCGGACAGCACCGCCCCGACGCCGTTGGCGAGGATGCCCCGCACCCACCCCCTCTCCCGCTTGCGGAGGTGGTGCTTGGTCATGCCGGACTGCGACAGGGTGAAGCCGGTGAACACCGAGATCGCGTAGAGCGGGATCAGCCGGGTGACCTCGGCGTTGGTCACGATCACGAGCACGGCCGCCGCCCCGGCCAGGGCGATGATGCCGTTGGAGAACACGAGCCGGTGGCCCCGCTTGGTGAGCTGACGCGGGAGGAAGCTGTCGCCGGCCTGGAGGTTGGCCAGCCGGGGGAAGTCGGCGAAGCCGGTGTTGGCCGCCAGCACCAGGATGAGCATGGTGGCCACGTTGAGCATGTTGGACAGCACGTCGCCCATGGCGCCGCCGCCGTAGACGGCCTTGCCGATCTCGGCCAGCACGGTAGGGGTGCCGTCCTCGAACGGTGCGATCTCGATGCGGGAGGCCAGGAACGACAGCCCGAGGAACATGACGGCCAAGCCGCTGCCCATGACCACCAGGGTCTGGCGGGCGTTGCGCCACTCGGGCTTGCGGAAGGCGGGCACGCCGTTGGAGATGGCCTCGACGCCGGTGACCGCGGAGCCGCCGGAGGCGAATGCCTTGGCCAGCACGAACGCCGACGCCCCCACGAGCACGCCGGTGCCCTCGTGGCCGAACTCGACCATCCCCGGCACGTGCCGGCCCACCACCTCGAGGTCGCCCGACAGGTAGTGGAAGATACCGAGCCCCAGCAGCAGGCCCATGTTGGCCATGAAGAAGAACGTGGGGGCGGCGAAGATCCGCCCCGACTCGCGCACCCCCCGCAGGTTGCCGAAGGCGATGAGGGCGATGAAGAACAGCGACAGCGGCACGCGGTACGGGGCCAGCGACTCGACCGTCGACACCAGCGCAGCGCTGCCGGCCGCCACCGACACCGCCACGGTGAGGATGTAGCCGATCAGCAGCGCGGCCCCCGCCAACTGGGCGGGGACGATGCCGAAGTTGTCGCGGGTCACCAGGTAGGCGCCGCCGGCGGAGGGGTACTCCTTGATCGTCTCCCGGTAGCTGATGATCAGGAGGCCCAGCACGACCAGCATGGCCGTGGTGACCGGGAGCACCAGGGCGAAGGCCCCGAGCCCCACCGCCGGCACCAGCACGTGGAGGATCTCCTCGGTGGCGTAGGCCGACGACGACAGGTTGTCGGAGGCGAACACCGCCAGCGCCGTGGGCTTGCCCAGCCGCTCGTGCTCGAGCTGCTCGGAGTGCATGGGCCTGCCCAGCAGCCGCCGCTTGAGCCGGTAGCCGGCACCGTCCGGAGGCAGGGGGACGGTGGGTTTGGAGCTGGCGGGGACCGGCGCCTGGTAGGTCGCCGGTCGGCTGCCGGGGGCGGCCGGCGTGCCGGCAACCGTGTCGGACGGGGGGGCCTCCGTGGACATCGGCCGCGACACTAGGCGCCGCCCGGGCCGGAACGCGCTCCGGGGTCATCCGTGGGTGATCTCCACCCCCGGATGACCCCGGAACGGTGATCAGGCGGCCTGGGCCGGTTGCTCCGCCACCGGCGCGAGGGCCAGGTCCAGGACCTTGGCCACGTCGGCCACGGGGTGGAAGGTCATCTCGGCCCGGACGGCCTCGGGGACGTCGTCCAGGTCGGCCTCGTTGCGCAGCGGCAGGATGACCTCCCGCAGCCCCGCCCGGTGGGCGGCCAGGACCTTCTGCTTGACGCCGCCGATGGGCAGCACCCGGCCGGACAGCGTGACCTCACCGGTCATCGCCACCGTGGACCGCACCGGCGTACCCCGGAGCAGGCTGACCAGGGCGGTCGTCATGGTGATGCCGGCCGACGGGCCGTCCTTGGGGATGGCGCCGGCGGGGAAGTGGACGTGGAACCGCTTGCCGTCCAGCGCCTTTGGGTCGATGCCGAGCTGGTCGGCCTTGGACCGGACGTAGGACAGGGCGATCTGCGCCGACTCCTTCATGACGTCGCCGAGCTGGCCGGTGACGGTCATGCCCGACTCGCCGGGCATCGAGGTGGCCTCGACGAACAGCACGTCGCCGCCCACGCCGGTCACGGCAAGGCCGGTGGCCACGCCGGGCACCGACGTGCGGTCGGCCGCCTCGTCGTGGAACCGGCGTCGCTTGAGGTAGCGGACGACGTCGGCCTCGTCGACCCGGATCGGGGTGGGCTCGCCCCTGGCCACCGCGGTGGCGGCCTTGCGCAGCAGCTTGCCCAACTCGCGCTCCAGGCTGCGGACCCCGGCCTCGCGGGTGTAGCCCTCGACGATCTCGCCGTAGGCCGCGTCGGTCACCTCGACCTCGCCCTCCCGCAGGCCGTTGCGGGCCCGCTGGCGGTCGAAGAGGTGGTCGCGGGCGATGGCGACCTTCTCGTCGTGGGTGTACCCGTCGAGCCGGATGACCTCCATGCGGTCGAGCAGGGGCCCGGGGATGGTCTCGAGCATGTTGGCCGTGGCCAGGAACAGCACGTCCGACAGGTCGAGGTCGACCTCCAGGTAGTGGTCGCGGAACGTGTGGTTCTGGGCCGGGTCCAGCACCTCGAGCAGGGCCGAGGACGGGTCGCCCCGCCAGTCGGCGCCGATCTTGTCGACCTCGTCGAGCAGGATGACCGGGTTCATCGTGCCGGCCTCCTGCAGGGCCCGGACGATGCGGCCGGGCTGGGCGCCGACGTAGGTGCGCCGGTGGCCCCGGATCTCGGCCTCGTCCCGGATGCCCCCGAGGGCGACGCGGGTGAACTTGCGGCCGAGCGCCCGGGCGACGGAGGCGCCGAGCGACGTCTTGCCCACGCCGGGGGGACCGGCCAGGGCGACGATGGCGCCGGGCTTGCGGCCGTTGTCGGTGGCGGTGGCGATATCGGCGATCACGGGGACGGTGGGCTCGTCGCCCTCCGCCTCGCTCTCGGCCGCCTCGTCGCCGGGCGCGCCGGCCTCGGCCTGCGCGGCGGCGTCCTCCACCGCCCGCTCGGCCAGCAGCTTGCGCACGGCCAGCATCTCGACGATGCGCTCCTTGACCTCGTCGAGGCCGGTGTGGTCGGCGTCGAGCACCTCGCGGGCCCGGACGATGTCGTAGTCGTCGACGCTGCGCTCGGCCCACGGGATCTCGAACACGGTGTCGAGCCAGTTGCGGATCCAGCCGTGCTCGACGTTCTGCTCGGGGGTGCGCTCGAAGCGCTCGATCTCGCGGGCGATGGCCTTGCGTGTCGCATCCGAGACCGCGCCGGCCTCGACGAGCGCCTCCAGGCGCTCGCGGTAGCCGGCGACCGAGTCCTCGTCGTCCTCGCCCAGCTCCTTGCGGATGGCGTCCATCTGCTGGCGGAGCAGGAACTCGCGCTGGCGGCTCTCGAGGCCCTCGGACACGTCGTTGCGGATCTTCTCCGACAGCTCGTGCTCGGCCAGGGCGTCCTTGACCCACCCCAGCACCAGCGTCAGCCGGGCGCCGAGGTCGAGGGTCTCCAGTAGCTCGACCTTGCGGTCGACGGACAGGTCGGGCCACCAGCCCACCAGGTCGGCCAGCGTCGAGGGGTCCTCGACGCCGCGCAGCACCTCGGTGAGGCGGCGGCCGCCCAAGGCGTCGAACAGGGCCCGCAACGCGGCGCGGAGCTCGGTGGCCCGCTCGGCCACCTCGTCGGTGACCTCGCCGTCGTCGACGCGGGAGGCGTGGACCCACAGGCCGCTGGTCTCGCCGATGACGCCCAGGCCGACCTCGGCCCGGGCGGTGGCCCGGATCACGAGCGCGGGCATGCCACCGGGGAGGTTGCCCCGGTTCTCGATGCTTGCCACGGTGCCCATGCGGGCGTAGCGGCCCTCGGCGTGGCGCGGGACGAGCAGCAGCGTGTTGCCCGCCTTGCCGGCCGCGTCGGCCGCAGCTCGCGCCTCGTCGGTCTCGAGGGCGAGGGTCACCACCATGCCCGGCAGCACCACGTCGTTGGTGAGCGGCAGGACCGGCAGTGTCATGGTGTCCAGATCGGCCATGAAGGCCCCCTTCAGCACGGGGTCGGACGGAGTACTTGTACGAAGCAACAACTCTAAGGACGGGGCGCGCATTCCCCACCCACAAACCTTGAGCGCGTGACGCTCAACACAGGTTGGTTACGGTGGCGGCCCGTGGCGCTGGCCCAATCCGTCCAAGACGCATGCGGCAACGATCCGTCGTTCATCTGCAAGCGGGTCCTGTCCTGGACCGGCAGCAGCGCCTGGGCGGAGGCGTCCGACAAGCTGCTGGCCGTCCCCGCCCACATCCTGTTGATCCTGGGCGTGGCGTTCGTGGCCAACCTGTTGGTCCGGCGGGCCATCAAGCGCCTGACCGGCAAGATCGTCGACCCCGATGCCCAGGAGCGGCTGCGCAGCCTCAAGCGTAAGGCGCCCACCGCCATCGTCGACACGGGCTCGCTGTCACTGCGCTCGGCCGCCCGGGCCCAGACGCTGGCCCAGGTGCTGCGGTCGATCGCCAGCGCCCTCATCTGGGCCACCGCCGTCACCATGATCCTGGGCGAGCTGGGCGTGAGCCTGGGCCCGCTCATCGCCGGGGCCGGCATCGCGGGCGTTGCCATCGGCTTCGGGGCCCAGAGCCTGGTCAAGGACTTCCTGTCCGGCATCTTCATGCTGATCGAGGACCAGTACGGGGTGGGCGACATCATCGACGCCGGCGACGCCACCGGCACCGTCGAGGCGGTCACCCTCCGCACCACCCGCCTGCGGGACGTCAACGGCACGGTCTGGCACATCCCCAACGGGTCGATCACCCGGGTCGGCAACATGTCCCAGCAGTGGGCCCGGGCCCTGCTCGACGTCGAGGTGGCCTACGGCACCGACCTCGACCACGCCCAGGCCGTGCTGAAGCGCGTGGCCGACAGCCTGTGGAACGACCCGGCCTGGCACGGCAAGATCCTGGAGGAGCCCGAGGTGTGGGGGGTCGAGAACCTCGGGCCCGACGCCATCGTGCTGCGGCTGGTGATCAAGACCCGGCCCGCCGAGCAGTTCCCGGTCCTGCGCGAGCTGCGGCGGCGGCTGGCCGACGCCTTCCTCGAGGAGGGCATCGAGGTGCCGTTCCCCCAGCGGACGGCCTGGGTGCGGCGCGACCCCGGGTCGTCCCACGAGATCGAGGAGCTGGCAGAGCGGCGGCCCGAGGAGGGCCGCCCCGGCGACGGGGGCGCCCGCCCAACCG
>DASXRH010000410.1:0-5372 GCA_036506715.1 Acidimicrobiales bacterium | reverse complement strand
GGTCCCCCTCAACCAGGAGGACCTGCTGACGATGCTGCTCACGTTCAGCCACACCGTCTTCGAGGTGCTCGACCGCTACGGCATCACGCTGACCGGGGACGACCGCGAGGCGTTCCTCCACCTGTGGGACGTGATCGGGTGCCACCTGGCCATCGGGCCCCCGCCGGCCGGGCTCCTCGGCGATGGCTTCACGACCCTGCTCACCGACGAGCGCTGGCTCGGGCTGCGGCCGCCGGACAGGGTCCGGACCGCCGAGCTGCTGGAGCAGCTGCGGCGGCGGCTGTGGCTGGGCGAGGACACCGACTTCGTCCCCGGGGACCGGCCGCCCGCGGTCGACGTCGACACGCTGCCGTGGCGGGACGGCCGGTCAGGGCAGATCCTCGTGCAGGCGCTGCTCAGCGAGATCGGGCGGGCCATGCCGGGGCGGATGCGCCGGGTGCCGATCCTGGTGGTGCGCCAGCTCGCCCCCGAGGTGGTCCGCCGGCGGTTGCTGCTCGGTGGCGGTGGGGTGTTCTCGTCGCTCGCGGACCTGCCGAAGCAGTCGCTGATGGACGATCCGCTGGCGCCGCCGTCGTTCCGGAACGAGGTCGATGCCCGCACCCTGCACGTGCTGGCCAACGACGTCACCCGGCGGGCCGTCATGAGCTTCCTGCGGTCGGGACGGCTCGCGTTCCCGGATCTCGATGACTGGAGCGACGGACTGGGCAAGACTGTGGCGGATGCTTCCTCGCGGGGCTTCCTGCAGGATCTGCCCGCCTGAGGACACACCCCGGTGAGCGGGCGGGCCGCCAGCGGCCGGCGCGCGGCCGGGGCCGCGGCCCTCGACGACACGTTGCGCCTCGGCGGGCAGGGGGTCTTCACCCTGCTGTTCACCGACATCGAGGGCAGCACCTTCCTGTGGGAGACGTACCCCGACACCATGGAGGACGTCGTCCGGGCCCACTACGACCTGGTCGTCGCCAGCGTCGAGGGCGCGGGCGGCCGGCGGCTGCGGTTCATGGGGGACGGTGTCGTGGCCATCTTCACCACCGCGGCCGCGGCGGTCCGGGCTGCGGTCGACGCCCAGCGCTCGCTGTCCGACCGCAGCTGGCCCGGCATCGGCGAGCTGCGGGTGCGCATGGGGCTCAACACCGGCTGGTGCCACATCGTCGACGGCGAGCTGTTCGGCCGGCCTCCCAACCTGGCGGCCCGGTTGGAGTCGGCCGGACACGGTGGCCAGATCCTGCTGTCGGACGCCACCGCCCAGGCCTGCGCCGACGCCCTCCGCGCCGACGAGCACCTGTTCAACCTCGGGCGCTACAACATCCGGGGCTTCGACCAGCCGGTCGTCGTCCACTCGGTCGTCGCCGAGGGGCTGCCCGCCGTGTTCCCCCCGCTGCGCACGCCGTTCCGGGGCTTCGACGAGCTCCCGGCCGACGACGCGCCGCTCTACGGGCGCGACGACCTCGTCGACCAGGTGGCCGGCCTTCTGGTCGACCACCGCGAGGTGACGCTCTGGGGGCCGGCCGGGGTGGGCAAGACCCGGGTGGCGCTGCGGGTCGCCCGCCAGGCCCGGCGGCCCTACGACGACGGCGTGCGCTTCGTCGACCTCGTGTCGGTGGACGAACCCGGGAAGGTCGCCGCCGCCGTGGCCGCCGCCCTGCGCGCCCAGCCGAGCGCCGGTGACGACCACCACAGCACCGTGATGCGGGCGCTGCACCACTCGCGGGTGCTGCTGGTGCTCGACAACTGCGAACCGGTGCTCGACGGCGTGCGCGACCTGGTGCCCCCGATCGCCACTGAGTGCCCGCACGTCCGGGTGCTGGCCACGTCCCGAGAGCTGCTCGGTGTTCCGACCGAGTGCACGATCGAGGTGCCGACCCTGCCCGTACCGGCCGATGGCGAGACCCGCGTCGAGCCGGCCGCCCGGTCCGACGCCGTGCGGCTGTTCCTCGATCGCGCCCGTGTGGTCGACCCCGACCTGGTCCTCGACGCCCGCACGGTCGGCCCGGTCGTGTCGCTGTGCCGGGCCCTCGACGGGCTGCCGCTGGCCCTCGAGCTGGTCGCCGCCCGGCTCCACGTCGAGTCGGTGGAGGCGCTGGCGGCGGACATCCCCGGCGTGCTCGGCGACATCGACGGGCCGGCCCGGGTGGGCGACGACCGGCCGCCGGCGGCCCGGGCCCCGCTGGCCTGGGGCCTGTCCGGCCTCGCCGCCGACGAGGTCGGCGTCTACCTCCGCCTCGGCGTGTTCTCGGGGGCGTTCAGCCGGGAGATGGCGATGGCGCTGGCCAGCGACCTCCCGGGCGCCGGGCGGGCGTTCGACCGCCTGGTGCGGATGTCGCTGGTGGTGCGCGACCGGGCCAGCGGCGACCGCTTCCGCATCCTGGCGGTCGGCCGGGCCCACGCCCGGGCCCTGGTCCCCGAGGCGGACCGGCGCGTCGCGCTCGACCGCCACGCCCAGCTCATGCTGGCCCGGGCCGAGCGCTGGGGACCGGGGATCCTCACGCGGGACGAGCTGGCGTGCGTCGCCGTGCTCAAGGCCGACTTCGCCGACCACCGCGCGGCCATGGACCACCTGCTCGACACGGGGGCCGTCGCCGAGGCCGCCCGTATGGTCGTGGCCGTGTTCCAGTTCGCGCTGTTCCAGCCGCGCCCGGAGGTCTACGGGTGGGCGGCCGCCGTCGCCCACCGGGTCGACGACGCCCTCCCCCACGCCGCCGAGGTCGTGGGCGCCGCGGCGCTGGGCGCCTGGTACGAGTCGGACATCGACCGGTCGCTGGCCCTCGGCGCCCGGGCGCTGGACATCGCCGCCGACCACGCGGGGTCGACGATCTGGGCCCGCACCGCGCTGGTCAACGCGCTCGGCTACGCGCAGGACATGGAGGCGCTGATCAAGCAGTTCACCGCCCTGCGCGACGAGCTCCGGGCCACCGGCGACCCCTTCTGGCAGGTCGACAGCCTGGGCTACGAGGTCATCGTGCTGGTGATGTCCGACCGGTGCGACGCGGCCGAGGTCAAGGCCCAGGAGGCGCTGGCCATGGCCCGGCGGCTCGGGAACCCCGACTGCGTCCAGTGGGCGCTCCACGCGCTCGGCCGGGCCCTGGCCCCGGTCGACCCCGACGCAGCGTGCGCGGCGTTCGAGGCGGCCATGGACGCCTCCCGGACGGTCGAGAGCCGCTTCAACCTCAGCCTGGCGTTGGTCGAGTGGATCGGCCTCAAGAGGCGGATGGGCGACGCCCGCAACGCGGCGTCGGGCTCGCTCGACCTGCTGGAGATGATCGCCGTGTCGGGCAACCGCTCCCAGGTGTCCCAGGCGCTGCGGGAGGCCGGCCTGGTGCTGGCCGGCGCCGGGCGCCACGAGGTGGCGGCGCTCGTGCTGATGGCCCGGCGCGACCTCCCCCAGATGCCCAAGGCGCCCCACGAGACCGCCGAGGACGACGCCACGCTCGCCGCCATCCAGGGCCCGCTGCCCACCACCCGCTCGCGGCTGGGGCTGCGGGCCGCCGCCATGTCGGAGCACGACCTGATCTCGCTGTGCCGGGCCGAGCTGACCGACGTCCTCCACACGCGCTGACCCGGGCCCCACCACTAGCCCGGCGTCGCGGCGCCGGTGGCGGGGTCGACCACCAGGCGGCCGGCGGCGCCGGCGATCACCGTGGCCGGGGTGCGGTCGAGTAGGTCGGGGGCGGTGGCCGGGCGGCCGGCGCGGGCGGCGGCGTCGGCGGCGCGTCCGGCGGCCAGGGTGCGGGCCAGCAGAGCGGACTCGGGCGGCCCGAGGCGCGCCAGGTCGTCGGAGACGACCGCCAGGCCGCCGGTGGCGCCCACCACCGCGGCCCAGCCCGCGGCGGCCGCCGGGGTCAGCCGGGTGTCGGTGGGCCGCAGCATCAGGCAATCGGGGTCGTTGACCCACAGCCGCCGGTGCATGAACGACCGGGCCACCGTGTTGCCGTAGGCATGGAGGGTGGCCGGCTGCACGGCCAGGTAGCCGGGCACCACCTCGTCCCCCGGGTCGAGGGCCCAGGTGGGGGCCACGTCCTGGCCGATGCGGCAGCCGTCGACCACCCCGACCGCCGGGGCCAGCGGGACCCCGCAGCCCAGCAAGAACGCGCCCTCGCCGGCCCCGCGGCGGATGGCGTCCAGGCCGGCCCGGACCCGCTCGGCCGGGGTGCAGGACGGGTCGTGCCAGCGGCCGTCGACCGCAGGGCTGAAGGTGAAGTCGAGCTTGAGGTAGTCGAAACCCGTCGCGACCAGGGCCCGGGCCAGATCCTCGAGGTGGGCGAGGACGTCGGGATGGGTGGTGTCGAGGGCCAACACGAACCCGTCGCGGCCGCCGCCCCAGGCCGGGTTCCACCAGGCGAACAGCGGTTTGGCGCCATCGGGGGTGCGGGCGATCCAGTCGGGGTGGTCCCGGGCCACCCCCGAGTCGGGCGCGGCCAGGAACGGGGCCAGCCAGAGGCCGGGCCGCAGGCCGGCGGCCGCGATGGCGTCGGCGTGGGCGGCCAGGCCCGCGGGGAAGCGGTCGTTGGTGTCCAGCCAGTCGCCGATGGCGGCCTGGTAGCCGTCGTCGATCTGGAAGACGTCGAACGGCCACCCGCCCGCCCGGGCCAGGTTGGCGGCGATGTCGGCGCCGGTGACGCGGTCGAAGTACTGGTACCACGAGCACCAGCCCACGGCGTACGGCGCCGCGGTGCGGGCGCCGGCGGCCGCCCCGGCCTCGCCGGCCCACGCCGCCAGCAGGTCGACGGAGGTCGCCGTGCCCGCAGGCACGACCCGCAGCTCGTGCAGCGGCCGCCGCTCCCCCGGCGCCAGGCGCGCTCCGCCCAGGTAGGCCTCGGCCGCCAGCTCGGGCGGGCCGCCGCCCGCTGCGGGCCGGAGGCGGAACGTGCCGTCGTGGCCGGTGCCGGCCAGGAACCCGGCGAAGGCCGGCTCGCCGCCGGCGTCGACCACCAGCGTGAACCACTCGGACCGCAGCTCGCCGTCCTTGGTCACCGTGCGGGGATCGGCGTGGTAGACGCCCTGCACGAACGGCAGGCGGGCCCGGGTCGACGGGTCGCGGTCGACGCCGACCACGGCCAGGTCGGTGGGCGACCACGACTGGTACCCGTGGCGCAGCAGCCGCAGCGGCGCCCGCACGCCGTCGACGGCGAACACGAGAGCCACCGACCGCACCGCGACCGGCCGGTCGCCCCGGTTGGCCACCGCCCACCGGTAGCCCCGACCGCCGGCGTCGACCACCTCGACCGCCAGCGGGCCGGCGGTGGCACCGGAGTGCCGCAGCTCGGCGCCGTGGACGGCGCCGTCGACCTCCGCCTCGACGCGGGACAGGTGGAGCCGCACCCCCGGCGCCTAGTGGACCCTCGCGGAGGTCACGTGGATGTATCGCCGAGGCAGAT
>DASXRH010000409.1:0-4006 GCA_036506715.1 Acidimicrobiales bacterium | reverse complement strand
CGGCGGACGCCTGCTCGGGCGCCATGTACGACGGCGAGCCGATGACCATGCCCGGTGTGGTCAGGCCCGACTCGTCCCGCAGGGCGGCCACGCCGAAGTCGGCCAGCTTCACCGCGGCCGCCTCGCCGTGGCCGGCCGGCGCCCCGACCAGCACGTTGGCCGGCTTCACGTCGCGGTGGACGATGCCCTGGGCGTGGGCGTCGGCGAGGGCGTCGAGCACGGCCAGGCCGACGCCGGCGGCACGGGCCTCGTCGAGCGGTCCCCCGTCCCGCACCAGGCGTTCGAGGCTGGGCGCTGCCACCAGCTCCATCACCAGCCACACGGCGTCGGGCTCCTCGACCACGTCGTAGATCCCCACGACGTGGGGCGAGACCAGCCGGGCCGCCGCCCGGGCCTCGCGCCGGGCCCGGGCCCGCACGTCGTCGCGGCCGCCGGTGCCCGCGGGGGCGTCGGGGTCGGGAACCAGGCGCACCTGCTTGAGCGCCACCTCCCGGCCCAGGAGCTGGTCGCGGGCCCGGTACACGGCGGAGCGGCCACGGCCGACGACCTCTCCCACCAGGTAGCGCCCCGCGAGGACGACGCCGTCCCGGCACGCTCCGGGTCCCGGCCAGTCGGTCACACCTCCTGCTACCCGCCGGGAGGCCCCGGTCAAACCGCGAACGTCAGGCGGTGGAGCCGGCGGCCGCCGCCGAGGCGGTGCCGCCGGGGTCGGGACCGACCGGCCGGTCGGCCGGGGGGCCGATGCGCACCTGGGTGATGGCCCGGCTCTCGACCGCCAGCACCTCGATGGTGCGGCCGGCCACCGAGACCCGGTCGCCCGGCGCCTCGGGCACCCGGCCCAGCAGGTCGAGCACCAGGCCCGCGACCGTGGCGTACGGGCCCTCGGGCATGCCGTTGACGCCCACGTCCACCAGGTCGTGGACCGGGAACCGCCCCGGCATCACCAGCGAGCCGTCGGGCTCGCGCCGCACGCTGACGACGTCACGGTCGGTCTCGTCGTAGATCTCGCCCACGAGCTCCTCGAGCAGGTCCTCGATGGTGACGATGCCCGCCGCCGCGCCGTGCTCGTCGACCACGAGTGCCAGCTGCAGGCGCCGGGTCTGCATCTCGTGGAGCACGTCAAGCACCCCGGCCGTCTCGGGGAAGGCGGCCAGCTCGGCCGCCAGCTCGGTGACGGGCCGCTCGCCCTGGTCGAGCAGGTCCCGCAGGTGGACCAGGCCGACCACCTCGTCGAGGTTGCGGTCGTGGGCCACGGGGGCCCGCGAGTGGCCGCTGGCGGCCAGCTCGTGGAGGGCCCGGGTGGCGGTCCAGTCGCTGTCGAGGACCAGCACGTCGGGCCGGGGCCGCAGCACCTCGTCGAGGGTGCGCTCGGCGATCTCGAACGCGCCGTCGATGATCAGCCGCTGCTTGGGCGTGAACGACTGCTGGGTGCCGACCAGCTCGCGCAGCTCGGCCTCGGTGTACGCCTCGCGCTGCACGCTGGGGTCGCCCCCCAGCAGCCGCACGACCAGGTTGGTCGACATCGACAGCAGCCACACGACCGGCCGGGTGATGGTCGACATCATGGCCAGCGCCCGGGCCGACAGCAGCGCCCAGCGCTCGGCCCGCTGCATGGCCACCCGCTTGGGGGCCAACTCGCCGATGACCAGGGTCACGTAGGCGAGCAGCAGGGTCACCACCACGATCGACACCGGCCGGGCGGCTCCGCCCAGGAAGCCGAGCTGCCTCTCAAGCGGTTCGGACAGCGACACGGCGGCCGCCGCCGAGGCCAGGAACCCGGCCAGCGTGATGCCGACCTGGATGGTGGCCAGGAAGTTGTTGGGGTCGCGGGCCAGCCGGGCCACCAGCGCGCCGGTGGCGGAGCGCTGCTCGAGCTGTTGGAGCTGGCCCTCGCGCAGCGACACCAGCGCCATCTCGGTGCCGGAGAACGCGGCGTTGACCAGCACCAGGACGAGGATCAGGACCAGCTGCGGCCACAGATCGCTCACGGGGTGCTCCTCGGTGCCGGGCAGGTCGGGACGCGGGATGGGGGATCAGCGGGACGTCTCACGGTGGTCGGCTTGATCGTAACGACTCGGCGGCGGCGATCGTCGGCCTCACTCGCCCTGGCGCAGGGCCGCCCGCACCTGCACGGGGTCGTCGAGGTCGACGGTGTCGGGGTCGATGCCCATGGATGCCAGGTGGTCTCGCAGCAGCTCGTGGCGGGAGCGGACCACGGCGCCCGGCGGCGGCCGGAACTCGTCGGCCCGCACGGGCTCGTCGAACACCAGATCGGTGAGGGCCGTGGTCGAGCACGGCTCGCCGTCGATCGAGCCCTCGTGGCGCAGCACGACGCCGGTGGCGGCGTCGAACCAGATCTCGTGGTCGATGCCCGCCAGCTCGCGCTGGAGCCGCAGGTCGGGCCGGGCCGGCGGCCCCTGGCGGGCGGCCGGGCCGGTGCGGGGGTGGCCGGCCACGTACCAGCAGGGCCGGCCCTCGATGTCGCGGGGCTCGGGCTCGGTGAAGTCGAGGCGGTACAGGAACGCCCCCGGGTAGAGGCAGGCGCCGATGGCCCCCGCGTCACCGATGGCGGCCCGGCGCGAGTCACGCTCGGTGACCAGCGTGCTGGTGCCGGCCCAGCTTCGGCGGCCGTCGCTGACGGCCAGGTGGCCCCGGCCCACCACCCGCCACCGGTCGGGCAACGCCACCACAACGTAAGCGGTCGACAGGCTCTCGGCCGGCTCGTCGTCGGCGCCGGCCACCGGGCGGACCGGGTCGTCGCGGTCCTCGTCGTCCTCGTCGTCGGGATCGTCGGCGCCGGCCGCCCCCGGCAGCACGGCGACGGCGGGGACGGGGTCGCGGACACCGGGACCGACCGCGTCGTCCTGGCGGCGGTGGACCTCGGCGATGCGGGCCCGATGGGACCACGTGGTCAGCGCGGCCTGGAGTGTCCTCAACCCTCCGGGAGCGCTGTCGACCAGCGCCAGCAGGTCTCCTTTCCTCCCCATGGCACGGAGGACAGTAGGCATCCCGGGGCGCGTCTGCACCAACCAGTGCCGAACGTGAACGCAGGACGCCCCCGGTGGTGGGTCGGTCGCTCCCGCCGGTCGGTCACCGACGGGCGGCGGCGGCCACGTCGTCGAGGGACAGCGGGCCGGTCCGCAGCATCCGCCACCCGTCCCCCGTGGCGTCGACCACCGACGACGGCGGGGCGTCCCGGCGGCCGCCATCGAGCACGAGGTCGACCAGCGGACCGAAGTGGGCGGCCACGCCGGCGGCGGTGGCCGGCGTGGGCTCGCGGTGGCGGTTGGCGCTGGTGGTGGCGAGCGGCCCGACCTCGGTGGCCAGCGCCCGCACCAGCGGATCGTCGGGGCACCGCACGCCCACGGTGGCGGCCGGCTCGCCCAGTGCCCAGCCCAGGTCCGGGCGCCGGGGCAGCACCAGCGTCAGCGGCCCCGGCCACAGGCGACGGGCGATGCGCCGCACCTCGGCCCCCAGCGCCGCCGGGTCGGCCAGCCCCAGCGCCTGCTCGACCCCGGCGCACAGGACGGCCACCGGCACGTCGGCCCCCCGCCCCTTGGCGGCGAAGAGCCGGTCGGTCGCCCCGACCACGCCGGGCAGCGCCGCCAGCCCGTACACGGTGTCGGTGGGCACCACCACCAACCCCCCGGCCCGCAGCACCCCCGCCGCCCGGGCCACGACCTCGCGGGTGAGGGGCTCGGTGGGCACGACCGCCGCCGGGCGTCCGACCGAGGGGATGCCGGCACCGGTCACCGGCGGGCCTGCACGATCCGGTCGCGGCCGGCCAGGTCGGGCCAGACGGTGACCGACGGGAAGCCGGCGTGCTCGGCCATCCGCACGGCCCGGCGCACCTGGTGGGGGGCCATCTCCACCAGCAGCGTGCCCGGCCGGGCCAGCCACCGGGGGGCGGCGGCCACGATCTCGGCGACGTCCTCCAGGCCGTCGGGTCCGGCCACCAGGGCCACGCGCGGCTCCCAGTCCCGGACCTCGGCCGGCAGGTCGGCCA
>DASXRH010000408.1:0-1809 GCA_036506715.1 Acidimicrobiales bacterium | reverse complement strand
CGTGAGCTGGTCAGGGGCCTCAACGACCTCCGCAAGGAGGTCGGCCTCGACATCGCCGACCGCATCACCCTGTCGGTCGCGGCCGACGGACCGGTGGCCGACGCGCTGGCCACCCACCGCGACTACGTGATGGCCGAGGTCCTGGCGGTCGACCTCACGACCGACGGCGCGCCGGGCGCCGACGCCACCGCCGCCCACGAGCTCGCCATCGACGGCCACCCGGTCCGGGTGACGCTCACCCGCGCCGGGGTCGGAAGTGTTCAGGGGTCAACCGGTTCCGACCCCCGAATGACCGACCGCTAGCGGCGGCGGCCGAAGCGGGTGCCGTCGCCCTCGGCCCGCTCGGGGTCGAAGACGGCCTTGCCCCACTCGCTGGGGCGGGAGCCGGGATCGGTGATGCCGCCGCCGTTGGCGCCGGGCGGCGCCGGCGGGGCGGGGGGCGGGCCGAGCGGCTCGTCGTCGTCGGTGCGCAGGTCGGCCGGCTGCCAGGGGCTGCGGGCCTCGCCGCCGCCCAGCGCGAACGGCACCGGCTGGGTGGGCGGGCCCAGGTCGGGCACCGGTGGCTCCTGGAGGGCGGCCACCTGGGCGCCCGCCACGAACGGGGCCTCGGCCTCGGGAGTCCGGCCGTTGCCGGACTCGGCGTCGCCGTTGCCGGTCTCGGCGCCGAAGGCGTCGAGCGGGGCCGGCCGCTCGACGTCGGCCAGCGCCGGCACGCCCAGCGGCTTGAGCGCGGCGGGATCGTCGAGCAGGCGCTGCAGCTCGCCGATGCCCGAGCGCAGGTTGGCCCGCTGGTCGGACAGGCGCTTGGTCAGCGCCTCGAGGTCGGCCTTGAGCATGTCACGGTTGGTGATGAGCGTCTCGACCTCGGCCTGGGCGGTGGCCCGGGCGCCCTCGGCGCCCCGGCGGGCGTCGGCCTCGGCCTCGGCCCGGGTGCGGGCGGCCTCCTCGCGGGCCTCGCTGAGCACCCGGTTGGCCTCCTCCTTCGCCTCCTTGATGGTGGCGTCGGCGGTGCGCTGGGCCAGCACCAGCGTGCGGCGCAGCGTCTCGTCGGTCTCGGTGGCCTCGGGGGTCATCGGCCGGCGGCGGACCTCCTCGGCCTCGCGCTGGGCCTCGGCCACCCGGGCGTCGGCCGACTCCGCACGCGCGGTGGCGTCCCGCAGCCGCTCGTTGAGCTGGGCGACCCCGGCCGCCACGCGCTCGATGAAGTCGTCGACGTCGCGCGTGTTGTAGCCGCCCCGCCGAGCCTCACGGAACTCGACGGCATGGAGCGTCTGCGGAGTCAGTTCCATGGCCGACAAGAGTAACGACTTTGCAACCGACGCACGGGGACGCTGGTCAGCACCCCAGGAACCGCTGGATCAGGATCAGTACCAGGAACACCACGATGGGTGACAGATCGAGCTGCGCCATGCCCATGCGCACCGACGGCAGCGCCGCCCGCACCGGGGCCAGCACCGGTTCGGTGATGCGGTCGAACACCTCGTAGATCTGGGCGTAGGCGGTGCCCGGGGTGGGCGGGAACCAGCTCATGATGATGCGGATGAAGAGCACCAGCATGAACAGGTTGATGGCGATGCAGACGATACCGAGCACGGCGGTAGGGACTCCGGACGTTCAGGGGGTCGGTCAGGCTTCGTAGCCTCGCTCGCGGAGTCGGCGCCGCTCCTCGGGCGAGACCTCGACGTCGCTGGGAGTCAAAAGATAGACCTGGTTGGCCACGCGCTCCATCTGGCCGCCCAGGCCGTAGCAGAGGCCGCTGGCGAAATCGATGATCCGCCGGGCCAGGTCGCGCTCGACGCCCTGGAGGTT
>DASXRH010000407.1:0-14298 GCA_036506715.1 Acidimicrobiales bacterium | reverse complement strand
CAGGATGGCCGCCTCGACGTCGGAGAAGTACTGGTAGAAGGTGGCCGGCGACATGCCGGCCTCGCGGGCGATGTCGATGACCTTCACCGAGCGGTACGACGTGGTGCGCAGCATCTCGGCGGTGCACGCCAGCAGGCGCTGGCGGGTGGCCCGCCCCCGCCGGCCGGGCACGCGGCCGTCGGCCGCGCGCAGATCCTCCGCCTCCACCGATTCGACCACGGGCGCTAGGGTACCCGGATCTGACGGCCCATCAGGTCATTCCGGTCGCCGGGGCTACAGGGCCGCCGCCCGCAGCACGGCGACGTAGGCCGCCCGGTCGTAGGCGGGGGTCGTACCGCCGGCGAGGAAATCGACCGTGGTGGAGCGGCCGATCAGGATCGTGCCGGCCGGATCGACGCCCGCGTCGACCCAACGCTGGGCGGCGGCGGGGTCGGGCCACTCCCGGATCGAGAGGATGTCGGTCGTGACGAGGCGGGAGCAGCCGTACTCTCGACATCCCGCGCTGTCATCGCGGGGGTTGGGGACGGGCAGACCGGCCGCGGCGAGCGCGGCCATGACCTCGTCGACGGTCACCATCTCGGGGGCGACGGTGGACACGACCGTGGACGTCGTCCCCAGCTCACCGATGTCCTCGCGGCGGTCGGAGCAGCCGGCGGCCCCCACCGCCAGCGCCAATACCACCGCGCACGCGACGTCTTGCATCCCCACGCTCCGCCTCCCTGCGACCCCCGCCCGTCACGGTACGCCACCGTGGGCGGGCGTGGGGGCGTCAGTGCGAGGCAGGCGGTGCCAGCGGGGCGATGTAGTCGGCGCCGAACCGCTCGAGCGCCCGTAGGTTGTCGGCCAGCGGGGCGAACTTGAGGCCCTCCATCAGCCACGCCGAGGTCGTCAGCGTGGTCACACCCATGGCGTCGAGCTCGGCGCACACCTCGGGCGTCGGCAGCCGGTCGACGATCGACGCCTGGATCTCGAAGGGCCGGTCGGCGGTGCCGTACTCGTGGCGGTAGGCCTGCAGCCGGTCGACGTAGCCCCGCAGCTCGTCGAGGCCGTAGTACACGCCGGTCCAGCCGTCGCCCACCCGGGCGGCGCGGCGCAGCGCCGTCTCGCTGTGCCCACCGATCAGGATGGGCACGGGGTGGGCGGGCGCCGGCGCCATCTCCAGCCGGTCGAAGTCGTAGAACTCGCCGTGGTGCTCGACCATGCCGCCCCGCCACAGCGTCCGCAGCACGGCGATCTGCTCCTCCATGCGGGCGCCCCGGCGCTCGAACGGCTGCTCGAGCTGGGTGAACTCCTCGCGCATCCAGCCGGCCCCGACGCCCAGCACCACCCGGCCCCCGGAGAGGTGGGCGGCGGTGCCGACGGCCTTGGCCACGACGAACGGGTTGCGGGCGGGCAGCACGTACACGTGGGTCGAGAACCGGATGCGGCGGGTCACCGCCGCCAGCGCCCCCGTCATCACCCACACGTCGGGCCACGGCTGCTCCGGGGGGAAGATGGGCCGGCCCGAGTCGGTGTACGGGTACGACGAGTCGAGCTTGTCGGGATAGAAGACGTGGTCGGACAGCGACACCTGGTCGAAGCCGACGTCCTCGGCGCACCTGGTCAGCTCGATCCAGTCGTCGGGCGCGGCGTACATGAGCGACTGGCAGAACCTCACGCCTGCGACTCCCAGACCTTCACCAGCTCGTCGACCGTGGTCATCGTGGCCAGCAGGCTGAGCGTGTTGTCGATGACCGCATCGGCGTAGCCCTGGGGCACGCCGCACACCGCGTCGCGGGGCAGGACCACGTCGTAGCCGCGGTTGACCCCTTCCATCACCAGGTTGGTGATGGCGACGTTGACCGACACGCCGGTGGCGATGACGGTGGTGACGCCCAGGTTGCGCAGCACGGAGTCGAGGTCGGTGCCGCTCATGGGGTTGAGGCCGTGGGTGCGCGTGAGGACGATGTCCGTGGGGTCGACCCCGACCTCGGCGATGACCTTGGTGGCCGGCGTGCCCGGCAGCAGCTTGACCGGCGACCGGTTGACCCCGGTGAAGAGGCGGGCGTTGCTGTTGGCACCCTTGCCGTCGGCCCGGCGCTCGAACGTGCAGTGGACGACCTCGACCCCGGCCGCCCGGGCCGCCTTCACCAGCCGGGCCAGGGCGGGGACCATGGTGGCCCGCGCCGCCTCGGCCAGGACCGGCAACGCCGCCTCCTCGCCGATGACGCCGTTCTGGATCTCCGAGGTCACCACCGCGGTGCGCCACGGCGCTACCACGGCGGCCAGGTCCACAGCCATCCGCCGACCCTAACTGACCCACCGAGGGGCGGCGACCGGGTCCGGGGGGCGTCCCCGGCCGCCCGGGCGGGCCAGACTCGGGCCATGGACCTGCACGCCGTGCGCTACGAGGTGGCCGAGCGGGTCGCCACCGTCACCCTCGACCGGCCCCACCGGCTCAACGCCTGGACCGGCCGCATGCACGCCGAGTACCGCTGGTGCCTGGCCGAGGCCGAGGCCGACCCGGCGGTGCGGGTCGTGGTGGTCACGGGGGAGGGCCGGGGTTTCTGCGCCGGCGCCGATTTCGGCGCGCTCGAGCGCAACGTCGAGACCGGCGGCTACGACGACGGCCTGCGCGAGCCGCCGGCCACGCCGGGCTACGGGGTGCGGCCCGAGTTCGACCACGCCTTCGCGTTCCACTACGGCATGGCCACCCCGGTCATCGCCGCCGTCAACGGCCCGGCCGCCGGGGTGGGCCTCGTGCTGGCCTGCTTCTGCGACCTGCGCTTCGCCGCCGCCGGGGCCAAGCTCACCGCCGCCGCCCCCCGGCTGGGGCTGCCGGCCGAGTTCGGCCTGTCGTGGGTGCTCCCCCGGCTCGTCGGCCTGGGCCACGCGGCCGACCTGCTGCTGTCGTCGCGGGTGGTGCTGGCCGAGGAGGCGGCGACGATGGGTCTGGTCAACCGGGTGCTGCCGCCGGACGAGCTGCTGGCCGCCACCTACACCTACGCCCGGGCGCTGGCCCACGAGGTGTCGCCGGCCTCGCTGCGGGAGACGAAACGCCAGATCTACGGCGACCAGCACGGCGACGTGGGCAGCGCCGTCGAGCGGTCGGTGGCGCTGACCGACGAGATGATGGGCGGGGCCGACTACGCCGAGGGTGTGCGGGCGTGGCTGGACAAGCGGCCGCCCGAATTCCCGGACCCCTGACCGGCGGGCGTCACTAGGTTCGGAGCCATGTCAACCCGGCTGTTCTCCGTCGTCATCGACGCCGCCGACCCCTCGGCGCTGGGCCGCTTCTGGTCCGCGGCCACCGGCTGGCCCGTCACGCTCGACGAGCCCGAGGAGGTGGTGGTCGAGCCGCCCGAAGATGCCCACGGCAGGCCGACCGAGCCGGGCATCCCGCTGGTCATCGGTCACGTCGACGACCCCAAGGTGGTCAAGAACCGGATCCACCTCGACCTGGCCTCGCGCTCGGCCGAGCACCAGTCCGAGCTGGTGGCCCGGCTCCGGGCGGCCGGCGCCACCGACGTCGACGTCGGCCAGGGGGACGTGCCATGGGTGGTGCTGGCCGATCCCGAGGGCAACGAGCTGTGCGTGCTCGAGCCCCGCGAACGGTACGCGGCGGCCGGGGCCATCGCCGCCATCGTCGTCGACTCGCCCGACCCGGCGGCGCTGGCCGACTTCTGGTCCGTGGCCGCCGGCTGGCCGGTCGTCGAGGTGAGCGACAACCACGCGGTGCTGGCCCGCCCCGACGGGGCCGGTCCCCAGCTCGAGCTGCTGCGGGTCGACGACGCCCGGGTGGTCAAGAACCGGGTCCACCTCGACGTGGCCCCGTTCGCCGCCGACGACCAGGCGGCCGAAGTGGCCCGGCTGGAGGCGCTGGGGGCGACCCCCGCCGACGTCGGCCAGGGCACGCAGACGTGGGTGGTGCTCGCCGATCCCCAGGGCAACGAGTTCTGCGTGCTGACCGCCCGGGACTGAGCCCGGCGGGCGCCCGCGGTAGTATCTGACGGAGTGTCAGATTTGCCGGAAGGGTAGGCGCATGACCACTCCCGTCGAGATCCCGAAGATCATCAGCGTCGACGACCACGTGGTCGAGCCGCCCCATGTGTGGGACCGGTGGCTGCCCGCCGCCTACCGCGACCGGGCCCCCCGCATCGAGCGCCGGGGCATCGCCGGCATGCGCCACGTCGGGGGCGGCGCCTACGAGCAGGTCTTCGACGACGACGCCCCCGAGCAGGCCGACTGCTGGGTCTACGAGGACCTCGTCTACATCCACAAGCGCCACGTCGCCGCGGTCGGCTACGCCCGCGACGAGATGACGCTGACGCCGATGACCTACGAGGAGATGCGGCCCGGCTGCTACGACCCGGTGGCCCGGGTGGCCGACAACGAGCTCAACCACGTCGAGGCGTCGCTGTGCTTCCCGACGTTTCCCCGCTTCTGCGGCCAGACGTTCTCCGAGGGCAAGGACAAGGACCTCGGGCTGGCCTGCGTGCGGGCCTACAACGACTGGATGGTCGAGGAGTGGTGCGGCGACTCGGCCGGCCGGCTGATCCCCCTCATCATCGTGCCGCTGTGGGACGCCGGGCTGGCGGCCGCGGAGGTCCGGCGCAACGCCGGGCGGGGCGTGCACGCCGTGTGCTTCTCCGAGATCCCGCCCCACCTGGGCCTGCCGTCCATCCACTCGGGGCACTGGGACCCGTTCTTCGCCGCCTGCGAGGACACGCAGACCACGATCAACATGCACATCGGGTCGTCGTCCCGCATGCCGGCCACGTCGCCCGACGCCCCCACGGGCGTGGCCGCCACCCTCAGCTTCAACAACGCCATGGCGTCGATGAGCGACTGGCTGTTCTCGGGCAAGCTCGTGCAGTTCCCCGGGCTGGTGCTGGCCTACAGCGAGGGCCAGATCGGCTGGATCCCCTACATCCTCGAACGGGCCGACACCGTGTGGCAGGAGCACCGGGCCTGGGCCCAGACCCAGACGCTGGTGCCCGAGCCGCCGTCCACCTACTACTACCGGCAGATCTACGGGTGCTTCTTCCGCGACCAACACGGCATCGACGCCATCGACAAGGTCGGGCCCGACAACGTCACCTTCGAGACCGACTACCCCCACACGGACTCGACGTGGCCCCACACCAAGAAGGTGGCCGAGGAGCTGATGGCGGGGCTCCCCCAGGACGTCGTCGACAAGGTGATGCGCACGAACGCGGCCCGCATGCTCCACCTGGACATCTGACGATCTGACCATCCGTCAGCCCGGTCGGTACGGTGCCGGCCGTGCTCGCCGCCACGGTCCGGGAGGCCGCCCGCCGCCACGGCTCGCTGACCGCCTTCGTCGACCCCGACGGGTCGCCGGTCAGCTACGCCGACCTCGACCGCCGCTCCGACCGGGCGGCGGCGGGGCTGGCCGCCCGGGGCGTGGTGCCCGGCGACCGGGTGGTGCTGCGGGTGCCGTCCGACAGCGGCTACGTGGTCGCCTACGCGGCGGCCGCCAAGCTCGGCGCCGTGACCGCCGGGATCAACCCCCGGCTGGCCCCGCCCGAGCAGGAGGAGCTGGTGGCCATCGCCGACCCGGCGGTGGTGCTGGACGACCCGGCCGAGGTGGCCGCGCTCGAGGCGGCCGGCGGCGAGGAGGGGGCGCCGCCGGTGCCGGTGCTGGCGCCCGATCCCGACCGGCCGGTGGCCATCGTCTTCACCTCGGGGACCACGGGGCTGCCCAAGGGGGCGCTGTTCTGCGAGCGCCAGCTGGCGGCGGTGGCCCAGGCCGAGACCGGGGGTGCCTGGGCCGAGCCCGGCGTGCCCGGGCCGGTGATGCTGGCCTCGACCCAGTTCGCCCACGTCGGGTTCACGACCAAGCTCGTGTGGTACCTGCGGCTGGCCACCCGCACCCACATCCTCGGCCGCTGGCGGGCCGACGACGCGCTGCGCACCATCGCCGAGCAGCGCATGCCGTCCATCGGCGGGGTGGCCCCCCAGCTGGCGCTGATGGTGCGCTCGCCCGAGGCGGCCCGCCACGATTGGGACCACGTGGGCACGATCGTGGTCGGCGGCGCCGCCTCGCCCCCGGCGCTGGTGGCTGCCGCCCGGTCGATCTTCGGCGCCGCGTACTCGATCCGCTACTCGTCGACCGAGTCGGGCGGGTGCGGCACGGCCACCGCGTTCGACGCCGACGACGACGAGGCCCTGCACACGGTGGGCACGCCCCGGGGCGGCATCGCCGTCGCCGTGCGGAACGACGACGGCCGCCCGGCGCCGGGCGGCGAGGTCGGCGAGCTGTGGCTGCGGTCGCCGACGCAGATGGCCGGCTACTGGCGCGACCCCGAGGGCACGGCGGCCACGATCGTCGACGGCTGGCTGCGCACCGGCGACCTGGCCAGCATCGACGAGCGGGGCCTGGTCCGGCTGGCCGGCCGGCGCCGGGAGATGTTCATCCGGGGCGGGTACAACGTCTACCCGGCCGAGGTCGAGGCGGCGCTCACCGCCCACCCGGGCGTCGCCGACGTGGCCGTCGTCCCCCGGCCCGACCCGGTGATGGGCGAGATCGGCGTGGCCGTCCTCGTGCCCACCAACCCGGGCGCTCCGCCGACGCTGGCCGAGGTCCGGGCGTTCCTCGACGGCCGCATCGCCGCCTGGAAGCGCCCCGAGGCCGTGCGCATCGTCGCCGACCTGCCCCTGACCCCGATGCAGAAGCTCGACCGCCGCGCCCTGGTCGCCCACGAGGCGGAGGACGGCTCGACCACCTAAAGTGATGGCACGGGTGCTGCCCGAGGTTCACCCCCTGGTCGCCAGGGGCAGGGAGGCAGCCATGTGGATCACGCTCTCCTCCGATGGACCGTCGCCGTCGCCGCCGGTGGAGGTGAGCACCGGCAGCTGGGTGGTCGGGCGGTCCCCGGTGTCCGACGTGGTTGTCGCCGACCCCGCCGTGGCGGACCGGCACGCCCGGCTGGACGTGTCGCGCCGTGGCGTGTGGCTCACCGACCTCGGGTCGGCGACCGGCACGTTCGTGGCCGGCGACCGGCTGTGGGAGCCGGCGCGGCTGGTGCTGCCGGCCGACTTCCGGGTGGGGGACACCACCTTCCGGGTCCGCCCGGGCCACGAGGCGGGCACGGTGGGCACGAGGATGCGGGACGCCGCCCGCATCCTCGTGTGGGCCGGCGGCGTCGCCACGCTGGTGGGCGTGGGCCTGGTCGGCGCGTTCGCGGTCGCCTGGGTCATGGCCGCGCTGGGCGGCGTCGCGGACGGCGACGGGGATGTCAGCCGGCCGTCGGCGCTGCCCTGGGTGCCGGTCGGCGTGGTTCTGGTGGTGGTCGGCCTGGTGCTGGTGGCGGTCGGGCTGCTGATGCCCCGGGACCGGCTCGTGGCCCTGCAGCCGCCGGTCAGCCCGGATCCCCGGCGTCGAACCGCTTGACCAGGGCCTTGGGGGCCTGGCACCGCCAGGCGTCGGTCAGCAGCTCGGCCAGCTCGTCGACGTCGACGGCCGCCAACCGCACCAGCACGGCGGGGAAGCCGTTGTAGTGCGGCTCGGTGAAGAACACGTCGGCGTCGGCGGCCAGCAGCTCCTCCTTCTCGCCCGCATTGGCGACCCGCACCGCCAGCACGTCGGGGTTGGGCACCCGGGCCGCCTTGGGGTCGCGCCGCTCCATCCACACCCAGGCGAAGCCCTTCTGCTTGCCGTTGGGCAGGACGACCGAGAACGCGAATCGGTCGGGGGCCTCGATCGTCTCGGGCAGGGCCAGGGCGAGGCGGCGGACGTCGTCGTGGTCGGCGGCCATGGGCCCCAGTCTCGCCCGCGGCCGCCGGCAGGTGAACGCGCGTAAAGTGATTGCACGGCTGCGCGACGAGGTCCACCCTGGTCAGCAGGGACAGGGAGGCAGCCATGTGGATCACGCTCTCCTCGGACGGACGCCCGGGATCGGAGGCGGTGGAAGTGGGCGCCGGCACCTGGGTGGTGGGGCGGGGCGCCGGCTGTGACGTCGTCGTGGCCGACCCGGCGGTGTCGGCCCGCCACGCGCAGCTCGACGTCTCGGCCACCGGCGTGTGGCTCACCGACCTCGGGTCGACCAACGGGACGTTCGTGGCGGGCGACCGGCTGCTGGCGCCGGCGAGCCTGGCGGTGCCGGCCGACTTCCGGGTGGGGGCGACGACCGTCCGGCTGAGCGTCGACGCGCCCACCACGCTGATGGCCGGGCCGGTGTGGGCCCGGCCCCCGGCCCAGTCAGGACCGCGGCCGTCCACGCCCTCGCCGGCCCCGCCGGCGCCTCCCCCTACGCCCCCGCCCCGGCCGGTGGTACCGCCGCCGGCGCCCAACCTCGTCAGCGACGCGGGCGCCGTGGCCGGGCGGGACATGAGCCTGCGGGCCGGGCGGGACCTGGCGGGCCGCGACATCATCCACGAGGGCTTCAAGCTCCAGACCCGGATGCGGAGCTCGGCCAAGAACCTCGTCCGCCTCGGCTGTGTGGTCTTCCTCGTGGGCTTCGCCCTGGTCGGCTACTTCGTCATCGCCTGGAACAACGAGATCTTCGACGCCATCGGTGACCCGTCGGCCGAGCCGCCGAGCGACCTGCCGTCGCCGTTGCCGTGGCTGCCGGTGGGCTTCGGGCTGTCGTTCCTCGGCCTGGTGCTGGTGGTGGCCGGGCTGCTCGTGCCCCGCGACCGCGTCATGACCCCCCAGCGGCGGCGGTGATGGACCCGCTCACCCTCGCCACGCTGGCCGTCGCCGCGCTGGCCCGCTACGCCGGGCGCAAGGCCGCCGGGGTGGCCGGGCGGGCCGGCCACGACCTCGACCAGGCCGTGGACGACCGGCTCGACCGTCTCTACGCCACCGTGCGGGACCGGCTGGCCGGCGACGACCGCAGCGAGCGCACGCTGGCCTCCCTGGCCGACCAGCCCGACGACCAGCGGCGCCAGGGCCGGCTGGAGGCGACGCTCGAGGACACGATCGCCGCCGACCCCGACTTCGGCGCCCGGCTGGCGGCCATACTCGAGGACCTGGCCCGGCGCCCGCCGGCCGGCGGGGTGGTGGTGCAGGACGCCGGGGCGGTGGCGCTCGGCGGCAACGTCACGATGGAGGGCCGCAACGTCGCCGGCCGCGACCTGACCATCGGCCGGGACGAGCGGGGCTGAGGCCCAACTCCGCCCCTCATTCCTCGCCGCGGGCGGCGGGCGTGGGCACGGGGGTCGGGAACAGGGTCTCGCCCGTCTCCAACAGGGTCTTGAGGTTGTCGAGCAGCTGGGGCCAGCCGCCGGAGGGGGCCAGGCGCCCGCTGACCGCCTCGAGCATCAGGCTGCCGGGGGCGAACCCGTCGTGAACGACGGTCAGCTTCACGGCGGGGCCGTCGGGCTCGATCGTGAAGCTGACTTTGGACAGCGGCTCGGTCTGCAGCTCGGCCAGGCGCTCGGGGCTCCACCCGAACAGCTCGGCGTGCTCGGGCTGGTAGTTGTGCCACGAGTAGGCCAGGCGCCGGGGCGGGTCGGCCTCGAGCACGACGCTGTCGCGGTCCTGGGCCTCGCCGTCGGGCCCGGCCTGCCACCGCACCGGCGAGCCGACCCGCCAGTCGGAGATCAGCGCCGTGCCCCAGTACCGCAGCGTGAAGGCCGGGTCGGTGAGGGCCCGCCACAGCTCCTCGGGGGTGGTACGGATCCAGGTGGCGTACACGAACTCGGTGGTGGCGGTCATGGTGTCGTCCTCCAGCGCCTGCTTGAGGTCGGCGAGCGCGCGGGCCCGCCGGCGGTTGTACTGCCCGATCCAGCGGTCGGCGATGTCGTTGATGGGCGCGGTGTTCAGGTAGTGGAGCCGCTCGCGGCCCCGGCGGGCCGTGGTGACCAGCCCGGCCGCCTCGAGGATGGCCAGGTGCTTGGTCACCGACTGGCGGGCCATGCCCAGGCCGTCGCCGAGCTCGCGCAGGTTCAGGCCGTTGCGGGCGTTGAGCCGGTCGAGAAGCTCGCGCCGGCTGGGGTCGGCGAGGGCCTTGAAGATCGCGTCCATCGTCACCGATCGGTCGTCGAGTCAGGCAGCCGTTTGGCTGCCTGTTCACCATAGGCAGCCAAACGGCTGCCTGTCAACTTCGGCCTTGACACAACAATCCTGTTGTACAACAGTGATGTTGTGAACGAGGCACCGATGCGGGACCCGCCGGACGGCGCGCTGACGGAGGACGACCTGACCCTCACCTTCGCGGCGCTGGCCGACCCCACCCGGCGGGCCATCCTGGCCCGGCTGGCCGAGGGCGAGGCCACCATGACCGAGCTGGCGGCGCCGTTCGCCATCAGCCAGCAGGCCGTGTCCCGCCACATCCAGGTGCTCGAGCGGGCCGGCCTCATCTCCCGCACCACCGCGGCCCAGACCCGGCCGTGCCGGCTCGAGCCCGAGCGGCTCGACACGGCCGCCGCCTGGATCGCCCGCCACCGCCAGCTGTGGACCAACCGCTACGACCGGTTGGACGCCCACCTCGCCGCGCTCACCCGGCGCGCCGACGACCACCAACAGGAGAAGCCATGAGCGACACCAACACCCAGACCGGCGAACTCACCTACGTGCGCACCCACCGAGCGCCACCCGAGCTGCTGTTCGACTGCATGACCCAGCCCGAGCACCTGTCCCACTTCTGGGGGCCGGTCGGCGTGGTGACCCCCCTCGAGAACATCACGCTCGACCTCCGCCCCGGCGGGGCCTTCGAGACGATCATGGTCGACGAGGCCAGCGGGGACGAGTACCCGATGAAGGCCGTGTGGGTCGAGATCGACCGGCCCCGCAAGCTGGTGTTCACCGAGCCCGAGGTCGAAGGCGGGATGATCACCACCATCACCTTCGTCGACCTGGGCGACGGCCGCACCGAGGTCACCACCCACCAGACCAACGTGCCCGCCATGTACCGCTCGGCCGAGGCCCAGGCCGGGTTCCAGTCCAGCCTCGACCGCTTCGACGCCTACATCGCCGGCCAGGTCGGCGACTGAGCCACCCGCATCCGGCACACGTGCACGACCCCGGGGGCCGGCGGGTCCCCGGGGTCGTCCGCGCTCAGGCCGCGGCGGCCATCTCCGCGGTGGCCGCGGCGTAGGCCGCCGCCAGGGCCCGCAGCTCGGTGGCGCCGTCGCCGTGGAACGACGAGCCGTGCATCACGGCCAGCGTCGTGGGGTCGAGGTCCGCCAGCCGCCCGATGGTGGGGGCCACGTACGGGCCGAGCGACGTGGCATGGAACAGCTCCTCGGCCTGCAGCGCCGGCTCGACCAGGGCCTCCTCGGTGACGGCCGGGCCGGCGCCGGTGTGGGTGAACAGGTCGCCGGCGAACAGCGTGGCCGTCGTCTCGTCGAACCACAGGCCGCTCTCCCAGTTGTGGGGCACGTGCGGCGTCGGCACGAACCGCAGCCGGTGGGCGCCGAGGTCGAGGACCTCGCCGTCGCCGAGCGCGTGCGGCGGCCGGTCCGCCAGGTCGCCGAGCGACAGCATGCACGCCAGCCCGCTGTGGACCACCTCGGCGCCGGGGGCGTCGGCCAGCAGCAGGTTCATGGCCCCGCACTCGTCGGCCTCGACGTGGGCGAACGAGATCCAGCGCAGATCGGCAAGGGGCACCACCCGGGCGATGGCCGCCGACACCAGCGGGTAGAGCTGGCGCATCCCGGTGTGGAACAGGAACGGCTGCTCGTCCCGCACCAGGAACTGGTTGAAGGTGAAGCCCCCGGGAGCGACCTCGGGGACGAGGGTGGAGAGTCGGTAGATGTCGGGGGCGATCTCGTCGATCGTGGTCTCCACGCAGTGGCCTTTCGTCGGGACCGCGGCCCGCTGCGGCGGTCACGCCCCGCAGCATCCTCCCGGCCGGCCGGGCCGTCGTCGGGCGATCCCCCTAGGGGTGACCCCTATTTCCCGCCCGGCACCGCCGCCAGGCGCACGGCCAGCGCCGCCGCCTCGGCCCGGGTGCGCACCCCCATCTTGGCCAGGACCCGGCCCACGTGGTGCTCGGCCGTCTTGGGCGAGATGTACAGCCGCCGGGCGATCTGCGCGTTGGTGAGGCCCTCGGCGACCAGGTCGAGGACCTCCTGCTCGCGGCGGGTGAGGGTGGCGGCCAGCGCGGCGGCGTCGGCGGGGCGGGGCCGGCCGGTGTCGCCCCAGCCCCGCAGCAGGGCCGACACCCGGTCGCGGGCCGTGGTGGCCCCCAGGCGGTCGAAGGCGGCGAGCGCGGCCCGGGCCTCGGCGACGGCGCCGGCCCGGTCGCCGCCGGCCTCGAGCGTGCGGGCCAGGTCCAGCCGGACCAGGCCGAGGGCCAGCGGCCGCTCGTCGCCCGCGAGCGCGGCCTTGGCCCGGCCGAAGGCCGCGAGGGCCCCGCCGGCGTCGCCCTCGGCCGCCAGCACCCGGCCGGAAGCCAGGGCCGCCTCGGCCCGCAGGGCGACCAGCTCGACCGCAGCGGCCAGGGTGTCGAGCTCGGCGGCCGCAGCCCGAGCCGCGGCGACGTCGCCCCGGGCCAGCTCGACCTCGACGAGGGTGCTGAGCAGCGGGCCGGCCCGCAGGGCGTCGCCCACGAGCTCGCCCAGGCCCCGGCGCAGGACGGCGGCGGCCAGGTCGAGGTCGCCCCGGCGCAGGTGGACCCGGGCCAGCGGCCCGCAGGTCGTGACCCAGTCCTCGAACGGGGCCAGCAGGTCGGCGGCCTCCTCGACCCGGCCCTGGTCGAGCCGCAGGTCGGCCAGGTGGGCGACGGTGAGGGCCCGGTGGGCGACGGTGGGCGCCTGGGCCGGCCCCAGGGCCTCGACCAGCAGCGCCTCGGCCTCGGGCCAGCGGCCCGAGGCGCACAGCACCGAGCCGTACGCCAGCCGGCAGTGGACGCCCAGCACCCGGGGCCGCCCGCCGGCCATCGTGAGCAGGTCGGTGAGCAGGCCGGTCCACTCCTCGGCCCGGCGGACGTCGCCGGCCCGGTCGCAGGCGGTCAGCATCGAGCAGAAGCAGATGCCCGCCGCCGGCATCGGGACCTCGCCGGCCGAGATGGCGGCCAGCGCGGCGTCGAGGCGGGCGAACCCCTCGGCGCACCGGCCCTGCGACACCAGCGCCAGCCCGCTGTCGGCCAGCGCCAGGGCCTCGAGGCCCGAGTCGCCGTGCTCGAGGGCGACAGACAGGGCCCGCTCGGCGCTGGCCAACAGGTCGTCGACGTCGGCCCGGTCGCAGGCCATGATCGCCAGCTCGAGGTGGCCCTGCTCGGGGCAGGGGCCCACCCGGTCGAGCAGCCGCCGGGCCCGCTCGACCCAGCCCCGGGCCGCCGCCGGGTGACCGAGGTCGGCGCCGTGCAGGCGGGCCAGCTCGATGGCGATCTGCGCCGCCGGCCGCAACGCCCCGGCGTCCCGCAGCAGCGGGAACGCCGCCTGCCACTCGGCCACGGTCTCGGGGAACCGGTCGTCCAGGTAGTGCAGCTCGCCCAGCAGCGCGTGGGCGGCGCCGTCGCCCGGGTCGGCCGACACGGCGGCGGTGGCCACGGCCAGCGCGCCGGCGTAGTCGCCGCTCGCAAGGGCCTCCTCGGCGGAGGCCACCAGGTCGGCAGCGGCACCGGCGCTCACGGCCGGCATCGTAGGGAACCGGGCGGTGCCGGCCCTAGTGGACCCTCGCGGAAATCATCGTGGCGTCTCGCCGGCCACGTGACTTCCGCGAGCGCCCACTAGGCCGACGGTTGGGAGCCCAGGATCGCCACGAAGCTCACCATCTCGCCCGGGTAGCCGCCCAGGTTGTGGGTGAGCGCCAGCGTGCGCTCGGGGACGGTGCGGACGCGCCGGGCCTCCGGCGCCTCGCCCCGCAGCTGGAGCCAGGCCTCGAACATCATCCGCAGCCCGCTCGCCCCCACCGGGTGGCCGAACGACTTGAGGCCGCCGTCGGGGTTGACCGGCAGGTCGCCGTCGAGGTCGAAGGTGCCGTCGAGCACCTCCTTCCACGCCGTGCCCCGGGCGCAGAACCCGAGGTCCTCCATGAGCACCAGCTCGGTGGGCGTGAAGCAGTCGTGGACCTCGGCCATCGCCAGCTCGTGGCGCGGGTCCTTGATGCCGGCCTGGGCATAGGCATCCGTGGCGGAGGCGACGACCTCGGGGAACGTCGTGTAGTCGTAGTCGGGATCCATGGGGCCGGCGGCGGGGCCGGCGATGAACGACAGCGCCTTCACCCACAGCGGCCGGTCGGTGTAGCGGTGGGCGTCCTCGGCCCGCACGATGATCGCCGCCGCCGAGCCGTCGCTCACGCCCGAGCAGTCGAAGACGCCGAGGGGGCCGGCGATCAGCGGCGAGCAGGCGATGGTCTCCTTGGACACCTCGGCCCGGAACTGCGCCCGCGGGTTCAGCGCGCCG